>JAFGIB010000206.1 GCA_016929805.1 Deltaproteobacteria bacterium
TCCTTCGTCGGTTCGAAATCCATATCTGACCTTTCTATCCTCGCGAATTCAAAGGCATTTCAAACCGTTCGGTGCTCTAGCAGCGCTTTTTCGAGGAGCGAGCGACGCCGCGGATTGGGCCGTTCCGCCCGAAAGACGAGCGGAGGAACTTATTAAACACGCTCTTAGATTACCGCGAAACAAAGCGGACGATTTTATCAAAAACCGGGGGGATCCAGCCGAGCCGTCGTTCCAAGCGCCCCCACGCGGACCAGATCTTGCTTTTCAAACGAGGCTCAAAACGCGCTTGGGCGCGGGCTCACGCCTCCTTAAAAAGGCCGTCGTTCTTTGGCTGTTTACCGCCTGCGCCCCTTCTTCCTTCGTTAGTCTTGGATATGCCGAAAACGAGATGTCGATCCATGAGATTCAAGGCAGTGGCTCACGCAGTCCTTTCGTGGGCGCAACCGATATCGTGGTTCACGCGGTTGTGGTTGGCGACTTTCAGGGGATCGGACGGCTAGGCGGATTCTGCCTGCAGGAAGAGGACCGAGATGCGGACACCGATCCGAAAACTTCCGAAGCGATTTTTGTCTACCATGGCGATAGCGCTGTCGAAGTCGAAATCGGCGATTTCGTAACCGTAAGAGGGGATGTCGACGAATATTATGGTCTGACAGAACTCAACAATCTTAGCGCGCTAACGCTCCACGGTCGCGTCGGAATTCCGAGCCCAACAGCCATCGAGCTTCCGATTTCAGACCTCGACGAATGGGAAAAATATGAAGCCATGCTGGTCGAGTTGCCGCAGAAGCTCACGGTAACGGACGTCAGCAATTTGGGGCGATTCGGTGAAGTCTTACTCTCGATAGCGGGACGGCAATTTAGTCCTACGTCCCGAGCGGCTCCCGGCGCTTCGGCCATAGCGCTACGAGAGGCGAACGAGCATGCGCGGATTCTGCTGGACGACGGAAGTAACGCCGTCGATCCACGGGTCACGCCCTTTATAGCCGTTGACGATACCGTCCGGATCGGCGATACCCTCTTCAAACCGCGCGGCGTTCTTTTATTCGCTCATGATAATTTCCGTCTACATCCGATTGAACCGCTAGCGTTCTCCCGCCCCTCTCAACGAGCACCGTCGCCCCCCGAGGTCGGCGCTTCTCTGGTTGTAGCGAGCTTCAATCTCGACAATTTCTTCAACGGCGACGGACAAAAAACGGGTTTTCCGACGACGCGAGGCGCCCGCACGCTTGAGGAATTTAGCCGACAACTGGATAAGGTGATCAGCGCGTTAGCGCGACTAAACGCCGATATCGCCGCTCTAACCGAGATAGAAAACGACGGCTATTCTCCACAAAGTTGCATCCAGCGGTTGGTGAAAGAGCTAAGTTCTCGGAACGACGACGGCTATGCATTCATCGATCCGGGCGTTGAGCGAATCGGAGAGGATTTGATAACCGTCGGGATCATCTATAAACCCGATTCGGTCGTTCCGGTCGGCCGGCCGGCGATTCTCGATTCGCGCGTCGACCCCATCTTCGACGATCGTCTCAACCGTCCTTCGCTGGCTCAGACCTTTGAACAAATTCATACCGGCGAACAGATGACGGTGGTGGTAAATCACTTCAAGTCAAAAAGCTCGCGATGCGATCAGCAAGGCGACCCGGATACTGGAGACGGTCAGGGTAATTGCAATGTAGCTCGCACGAAAGCGGCGCAGGCTCTCGTCAATTGGCTCAACTCCGATCCGACAGAAAGTCGGGATCCCGACTTTCTGATCGTGGGCGACCTAAATGCCTACGCGATGGAAGATCCGATTAATATTGCTAAAAGCGCGGGATATATCGATCTAATCAAGACTTGTATCGGGGAAGACGCCTATAGCTATGTCTATCAGGGACAATCCGGTTATCTCGACCACGCCCTTGCAACAGGCGTTCTGGCCCAACAGGTCACAACAGTCGCCGTCTGGCATATCAACGCCGATGAGTCGCCGACGCTCGACTATCGAATGGATAATCCGGAAGGGTTATTCAAACCTGACCCTTTTCGCTCCTCCGACCACGACCCCGTATTGATCGGATTTGACCTACGATCCGGCGGCGAAGAGAGTGTCACTCGCGAAACCGGGTGCAGGACTCAGCAAGCTTGCCGAGAGCAAGATAACGCGGCTCGGCAACCCTCAGTTGATCCCTCGAACGCTGTCGCGACGGGGACGCGTTCGCAAGGGGGCCCACAGAGGCAACGCGAAACAACATCACAAACAACCACGCGAGGGCGCTTGGGAACGTGCGGTTGTGTCGCACCTGGAGGGGGTGTCGATTCGAGCTATCGGCCGATCTTGTTTTTGCTCTTTTTCCTAAGACGCGCGAGCGAAAAAAAACGAGCGAAACGCTAAAAAAAAGATAGGCTTAGGGCTATAATACGGAATTCCCAATAAAAGTGTATGGGATCTATGATTTGTAAAAGGTACGAGAGAAATAACGTGCTTTAAACCAACCGGGGAGATAGCGTACGATATGGCCGATATACACGACTATACCGATTGCGATGCGACCGAGCTCGCGGCAAGGATCGCGCGCGGCGAAGTGAGCCCGAGCGAGGTGCTGGAAACGGCGATTGCCGCGGTCGAACGTGTGAATCCGCAATTGAACGCGGTCGTTCATCGCATGTACGACGAGGCGCGTGCGATGCTCCGGGAGCCGCTGCCCGACGGCCCGTTTCGCGGCGTTCCGATGGTGGTCAAGGACTTCGACGGTTTTATCAAAGGGGTTCCCTTCACGGGTAGTTGCCGTTTTTTAGAAGGCTATCTACCCGATCACGACTCGGAGCTTTTCGCTCGGCTGAGGCGAGCCGGCTTTTTATTTATCGCGAAGACCAACTGCCCGGAGCTCGCGCTTATGGGCACGACCGAGCCGAAATGGCGCGGTCCGACGCGAAATCCCTACAACCTCGCGCGCTCGACGGGCGGCTCTTCAGGTGGTTCGGCGGCGCTGGTCGCCGCGCGCGCGGTGCCCGTCGGCCACGGAGGCGACGGCGGCGGATCGTTGAGAATTCCGGCCTCGTCCTGCGGGCTGGTGGGGTTGAAAGCAACCCGAGCGCGAATTCCGCTCGGTCCTGACTACGCCGAGGTCTGGGGCGGCTATACGCAATGGGGGGTGCTCAGCCGTAGCGTGCGCGACACGGCGACGGTGTTCGATGCCATCGCCGGACCCACGCCGGGCGACCCGTACGCGGCGCCCTTGCTTCCGAAAGCGCTATCCGCCGAGGTCGGCCGCGACCCCGGTCGGCTACAAATAGGGTTTCACGCCGGTACGCTCTTCGGTCGCGAGGTGGACTCGCAACACGCGGATGCGGTACGTCGTGCGGCCGCGCAGCTCGAAGCGCTCGGCCATCACCTGGAGGCAGACGCTCCGAAGATCAACCGCGAGCAGCTCGTGCGCGCCTATCTGACTCAGGTTGCGGTCAGCGTCGCGAGCGAGATCGAGGAGTTTTCACGTCTCAGCGGACGCAGGCCGAGCCACGATCTATTCGAGCCCGAAACCTGGCTAATGAATCAAATCGGGCAGGCGACCAGCGCGCTGGAGCTGGTCCGCGCGCGCGACGCCGCTCAAGCCGCCGGCCGCGCGACCGCCGAGTTTCATAAGCGCTACGACCTTTTTTTATGCCCGACAACGGCTTTTCCGCCCGTCGGCATCGGCGAGCTCGATCTCGGAGCCGCGAAGCGAACGGCGCTCGCGCTGTTGCGTCAGGCGCCGTTCCCCCCATTGTTGCGCAAAGTCTTGGACGTGTTTGCCTCGAGCCTTCTCGAGCGCACGCCCAACACCCAGCTATTCAATCAGACCGGACAGCCGGCGATCTCATTACCCTTAGCGCAGACTACCGACGAGATGCCGATCGGAATTCAGCTCGCCGCGCCACTCGGCCGCGAAGATTTGCTGATACGCGTCGCCGCCCAGCTTGAAGCCGCGCATCCATGGATCGCTCGCCGACCGAGGATCAGCGCGTGAGCGACTACCACAACCAAGGAATTAGCGCTTTGCGTCTCGCGGGATAGTCGGCGAAATAGTTACGGTACCATAGATGATGAGCCTTGGCGCGCGGAGCGAGATTGGCAACGGTCCAAAGGCTAAAAGCGAGACCGGGCAACGACCAGGTCGCGATAGCCCAGCCCAACCAAAGAACGATCTCACCAAAATAGTTCGGGCAAGAAATCCACTGATACATCGAACCATATGGAATCTTGTAGGACATATCACCGGTGGAGCGCAGCCTGTTGAGAATGGCGTCGGACTGCCGATTAATGACGGTTCCGCCCAGGTAAAGCGTCGTCCCGCCGATAAAACGCGCGTCTAATATCCAAGCATCAGGATACCCTTCTGACAAGAAGAACAAATAAGCCCCGTGCAACAGACTGTTTGCCGTATTGAATATGAGACCAATTATTACCACCGACCAAGGCACAGGCTTCGACTTGCCCATCAGGGTGAAGGGATAAAAAAACGCGCGGTACAGATAGTGAGCTTGCCATAGACCGACGAATATCCACGCGGTGATCGAACGCGTCGAATCGCTGAACCCGAAGCAGCAGGCCAGTCCGATCGACGCCGGCGCTTCCATGACAATCCAACCTACCGTGGAGTTGATGCTCGGACCCCATCCGCTACGCGCGTGCTTACCGTAAGGCGCCGAAATCAATCGAAGAACAAAAAAGACAATCGCCGCCAAGGCAAGCCAACCGATAATAATACGATCAAATAGTATTGGGTTATTCATGAGATATATCTAGAGCCCGTAAGCGAACCAATCATCATCTCCGCGCCCGCTCGGTCGATCGGCTCTCTTTGGGCCGATAACGGTGGTTTATGTCAGCCGTTATTCTCGTACCAATGAAGCGCATCACCCGGAGTCCATCGCGGCCGACGCGGTTGGTCGTCCAATTCGCGCGACGCCGACGGAGTTTTTGCTACGTTAAGGTTTAATACCACCTGAAGGCCGCGTAACCATGGTTCTGAAATCTCTGTTCGGTTGCGCGATGTCTGAGAGATGTCTTTGTTCTGCAGCCGAAGAAAGTCGCAGTCGTCCCCGTTTATCGATTTTCTTTTTCAACATATCGAAACACTTCCGTCCAATATCCCTCGCGGGCGACCAATAACGTCGAATTCGATCCAAAACCCCAGTCTTAGTAACGGATTCTCTCGAAAAAAAATCCGGCTTTTTCGTTCGGCCTAATAATTTTACAGAATACGAGCCGTTGCTAATCGCGCCCGTATCACGAAGCGCGAGGGAGATAATCAGTACATATCTGCACGAAAATGTGATACCACTCGACGTCGAAATCGGCGACAGACGCGTTTTCAGATCGCCTTCTGATGGATGCCAAAACATAATAGGTGCAAACGACCGGATAAATCATAGGTATAACGAGTACGGTGAATAAAATATGAAGCAAATCAAGAATAATGAACAAAAATATGTATTTTCAGAGCTAGAACCTAAATGGCAGAAAATATGGGATGAAACCGGCATCTTTCAAGCCTCCGATGATCATACTTTACCGAAATGCTACCTCTTGATCGAGTTCCCCTATCCGTCGGGTGATGGGCTGCATGTTGGACACCCGCGTTCTTATAGCGCCCTCGATGTGGTCGCTCGTGTACGCCGTATGCAAGGCTACAATGTTCTATACCCGATCGGCTGGGATGCCTTCGGTCTGCCCACCGAGAACTTCGCGATCAAGACCGGTCAACACCCTCGAGTAGTTACCGAACGCAATATCGATAATTTCCGCCGACAACTCAAAAGATTGGGCCTCTCCTTCGACTGGTCAAAGGAGATAAACACAACCGATCCGGCCTACTATAAGTGGACCCAATGGATATTCCTGAAGCTATTCGAAAAAGGTCTGGCGTACAAGGCGAGGGTGCCGATCAACTGGTGTGTCAGTTGTAAAGTCGGTCTGGCCAACGAAGAAGTGGTAGAGGGGGTATGCGAACGTTGCGGCGCCAAGGTAACAAGGCGGGTTCGCGAGCAATGGATGCTCAAGATCACCGAATACGCCGAGCGCTTGTTGTCCGACCTGGACACGGTGGATTATCTCGACAAGATCAAAACGCAGCAACGCAACTGGATCGGTAGGAGCAGCGGAGCTGAAGTGAACTTCCCGGTCGAGGGCCACTCGGAAATGGCGATTCGGATCTTCACCACCCGACCGGACACGCTTTTCGGCGCCACCTATATGGTCCTCTCGCCCGAACATCCTCTGGTTTCGCAGCTTCTGCCCTATTCCTCCAACCAGGAGGAAATAAAGCGCTATTGCGCCGAGGCAACCGATAAATCCGACTTTGAGCGAGTGGAAGTCGTAAAGGAAGTAACCGGAGTTCAGTTAAAAGATGTATTCGCCATTAACCCGGTTACCCGCGATCA
>JAFGIB010000207.1 GCA_016929805.1 Deltaproteobacteria bacterium
ACGTTTCAAGCGGCAGTACACAGGGTCCGTAGGACCCGAGTACGCCGGCGCGAGGACGAAAGCCGGTTTTGCGGGATGATTTGGCCGTCGTCGTAGCTAAACAGCAAGACCCCCCTGAACGGTTACGTTTATTTCGATCGGCCGCCTAACCACCCGCACGGATTATCAGGCGCGAACGGGTAGGCAGCGCTTCGCGCTTGAAGTTGTTCCAAATCGAACGACCATCTTCTCTGACCTCCAAGTCGTCGATCTTATCCACGGCGAGCTTACTCCCTTTTACCGCGATAAAGTCGATAGCACCCAGGATTTCGTTTCGGACCTCGAGATCGCTATGCGCCAAGTGTTCAATAAGACCATCGATAGCCTTTTCGTTGCCGCGACCGAAACGCGCGATCGCATTCGCCGCCTTGCGAACGATCAAAACGTCCGGGTTTCGTAGGTTTTCTATCCAGCAGTCGATATTCTCGTCACACTCCTCGGTTTTCTTTATGATCGCTTCGTGATGCGGAAAATTCATCTCGACCCGTTCCTTAAACACCGGGCCTTTCTCCAGAAACGGCTTGAGATCCTGGATCTCTTTCTTATTTGCTAAAAACGCGTAGCCCGCGAAGGCGAATAAACGAATCGGAGACAACTCAAATTCGTAAGTCTTCAAGACGTTGAAAAAAAACGGCATCACCTCGTCCGCGTATAAGTGCCGCATGGCCACCAGTAGCTGCGGGCACTTAATCTTGTCGATAGAATCATAGACCTTTTTAATCGCCTCGAGTATGCGGGAAGTATCCTCGTCTTTTCGATTGATACCTACGAGAGCAATCGCCGCGCCGTATCTTCGTGTTTCATCTTCGACTTTCGTCTCCTCGATCAACGGGTCGATCGCTTCTCGGTAACCGAGCTTTCCGAGCGCGTACGTCGCCTCGGTCGAAACCAGCACCGGAACACTCATCGCGGCGGCCGCCTCGGCATCGCGCTGACGAATCGCTTGAATGTAGTTTTTTACGATCTGGTTGACTTCCTCGTTTTCGCCTTTGAGGAGCTGTAACAAAGGTTCCAGCGACGGTTTGCCTATCGCGACCAACGCGGCCGCCGCAACGTCGTTCATCCGCATAGCCGGATTTTGCGCGTCGAAAATATAGAGCGCCTTGATCATCGCCGGAACGGTTTTGGGATCCGCGAACTTCGTCAACTGTTGTGCCGCCAAGATATTAAATAAGAAATTTTGGTTTTGAGTCTGCGAAAGGGCGACATTGACGAGTGTATCAGTCGCTCTCTTATCGCGCAGATCGCCCAGCGTCTCGATAAAAATTTTTCGCATCCGGTTGTCCAGGCTTCTCGCGCCCGTTACCCGTTCCAGCGCCCGGCAGATATTCGCGACCACTTCGCCCTTCTTATCGTCGGGAATATTGATATCGGATATCGTCTGAGCGGCCGCGATCGCGTGGTCCTCCGTTATCTCCGATCGCCAATCCAAAGCTTTAATCAAGGCCGGCAGAGAACGCGGATCGCGAATTTCTTTCAACAGGTTGAGGATTTTCATTCCGTTTTGGGTATCCTCCGGGTGCTCGGAATAAACCTTGACGAGTTGTCCGATAACGGAATCAACGTATTTCTTGTACTGTGGAGAGGAACGGTCGCCTTTTACCGCTACCAGAAGATTGTTAAAGATACTCTGTAGGTTCGTGACCGCATATTCGCGGCGTACGGAATCCTCGAGTTCTTTTGCCTGACCCGCGGCGTCATCCGGACTAGCGTGACATCCCGCCAAGGCGAGAATGCCGCAAAAGGTTATTACCGTTATCACAGTAGCGACGACGAGATTTTTCATCGAAGACCTCCTAATGACCGAGCAATGGATCGGGGAACAAACCAATTCCCCTTTGATTCCAAAAAGATAGCGTACAGGTTGAGGGACTATAACCGGCCTTGCTATGCGCTGTCAACGACACCAAAACCCGAGCGCGGTCATTTGTTTACTCGAAATCGGGCCTTGATTTTTCGAACGTTTGGAGCGACCGGTAGAGGTGTTTCAAAGCTCTTTTCAGAAGCGAAATTCTCGGGTTGGCTAGATCCAAGGATCCTTCCGCCGTGGTCCACCATGATTTTGGGGGCGATAACGTGGCCGTCGATGTTTCCACCCGCGTGAACCTCGACCAGCGTCCTCGCCCGCACATTCCCGACGATTTTCCCCGCGACTGAAACGGAAACCGCCTTTATCTCGGCTCTTACGTGGGCAAACGCACCCACGGTAAGTACGCCGTCGATATCGACATCTCCCTTAAAACGCCCTTCAATACGGACATCCCCTCGACCCGAAAGTTTCCCTCGAAAACTTAGATCTGGTCCGACGTATCCATCTGCTTCTCCAGCCGACATGGCTCAACTCTATGAAAAAGATATTGCGAACTCCTACGCGAGGCCTTCTATAAATTGGAAAACTCAATAATATTATTATATTTCAACTAGATAAGAATACACTTCTTCCGATCGCCTGGGTCTTTCTAGCACGTCTAGCGCTAAAACGACGACCGACCTAGTGTCGTGACCGGAGAGTTTCGAGCCGATACCGGAGAGGATTCGGCACCGAGGTCGTCCGCGCGACGACGAAGGACATGCAAAACTTATTAAACGAGGAGCGCGGGCGAAATCGGCGTCGAAGGCCGCCGCAAACGGATCGAAACTTTTGTAAGCGTTCAGGGGGGCAAACAAGTCGGCGGCCAATTCGCCCGTAAAACCGAGCGCGCCCGCAGGGCCGGCGAGGATGGTAC
>JAFGIB010000208.1 GCA_016929805.1 Deltaproteobacteria bacterium
AGATAACCGAGTAAAATATATCTTCGAGCATATCGACGAATTTATCGAAGCAGGAGGCGCCGGAGTCACATTTGGGGTGGGAGCGGACAATCAGACCTACATCACGACTGACGGCGATCAATTCAAAAACGCGGTGACAAAATATTTTCAATCGCCGACGCCTCTTTGAAACCCGTCGGTTTTAGACCGAGGGGTCCGCCTCCCCGATGAAAGATTCGCTCGTATTCACCGTTAAAACCGGTTCACGTTCTCGGTTTATATGGTTACCGTAAGCCGCCGCATTGTTTGCGACGCGACCGCTTTCGTAAGCTCAACGCCGTTTGTTATGTGCTCACTCGGACGTGACTTATATCTCTTAGAAATTGCTCATCTCCACGGTTCGACTCGCGAGCGCAGTATCGGTCGTACCTCCGAGTATGAAAACAAAGGCGCTTTCGTAGCCCGTGCCTACATACTGGCGCGATTCGTCTAAGTTGGTGCCCGCGTTCCAGTTACCAAGCGACGGAACCGTAGTGACATAAGTCTCGTCACCCGCGGTGTGAGGCGCGCCGGTCTTGCCGCCCATCACGTGGATGTAGTTGTGATTGGAGACGTACGCGTAACCCGTGTACTTGGTATTGGGCGCGTCCACGTCGGTTACCGCGCTGAGCGACCCGTCGCCGTCAACGCCGTCGCCGTCAGCCGAGCCATCGGATACGTCGACCTTTAACGCGGTCACCTCGTTGACGCCGTCGTTGGGATTCGGTCCGTCCTCTCCAGGAAGGGCGTAGATCCAAACATCGCTTCCAGTGATCTGCGTCGATTTTTTCGCGTCCATGTACACGGCGCCTAGAAGCCACCTGGCGTCGTTCAGCGGTGCGGACGCGACAAAAGCCGCGGGTTGCCCGGCGTCTACCGGATGTACGAGGGTCTGCTGATTAGATTCCGGCGAGTTTACCTTAATCCGTTCCGTGCTCGCGAGATATGCGCCGGAGCTGTCGCGACCGCCCAAGACGTACAAGAAGTGCGTCGCCCCGGTGCTATCCGCCGCATCCGGCACGGCGACAAGAGCCGCTCCCTCTCGTGTAGCCGTCATGGTGGCGACTTGCCGCCAGGTTCCTAGGGATCCAAGCGGCATAGGATTATTCGACGGGTCGTTCGGGTCGAGCCCGGAGTTGTCGATGCCGTCGTCTAGGAAGGTCTGCGTTTCCAAGGGCGTGCCGCCTTCGTCGATCACGTTGCCGAGATCGGTCAGCGCGTTCATCTCGCCGAGCAGTAGCTCGTCACCGGTCACCTCGCCCACCGCCGTGGTGCGATAGATACGGTACTGAACCGCACCGGGTATGTGGTCCCATCGCAGGTTCAGGTGGATCTCCTTGCCGTCCGCAGCGGAGGGTATCTGCACCGCGAGCGGCTCGGACGGCAGCCCCTCGCCGCCCGGGTTGTTGGCGTCCGCCGGAACCGCCGGCGCCGTAACCCCATCGTTCATCACCGCCGCCACCCGGTAATACCACACGCCCGTGGCCATTCCACCGCCCGCCGCGTCAACCAGACTGAGGTCGAGATCATTGATTTCCGGCGCCTCAAAGGGATCGAGTAGATAGGCCCGTAAAACCGCGTTGTCGACGACGCCCGCGTCCGCTCCAATTCGCCCGCCCGCGATATAGACGAATCGTCCGATCACGGCCGCGGCGCCCGAGGTAAACGCGCGTCCCACGCCGCCCGGCAGCTCGTGTCGCTGTAAGGAGAAATCGCCGAGGATCGAGCCGAACGGATCTAAAGCTACCGACTCGACCGTGGCCGTTCTAACCGGGGTCGCCGCGCCGTTGTCTCCTCCTATGGCGTATAAATAGCGAATCGTCTTGTTCATACGAATCGCCGCCGCGGTCAGCGCCCGCCTTGCCTCGACCATCTGTTTTTCAGAGTCGAAGAAAGGCTCGATGTTTCCCGAGGATTCGGTGATGCTGATTGCCGAGTACCGGTCGTACGACGCGTTGTCCAAATTGAATACCGTTATCACACAGGTATACGTGGCCAGGCCACCCATGTCCCACGTGGTCTCAATGGTCGTGCTCGACGTGCTGTTGATAGCGATTTCTCCTCCATCCGTGGTCAGCACCTGCTCGGTGCTCGCGGGATCGGCGTCGCGGATGTCGCGGCATCTTCCCTCCACGTCGAGGTTCGCAATATCGGTGGGGAAGTTCTCGCCGAGAATGGTTATTTCCTGGCCTGACAGGTGCTCGACCTGACCCGGCGTAAGCCCGGTGATGCTGGGCGGCGGATCGTCGTTGGGAAGCACCTTATAGAGCGGCGAGTCCAAAAGTCCCACGCCGCCATCCGGGTTGATCACCACGACCCGGTACTCGCCGGCGGGCAAGTCGGACGGCACGACACCGTCCACCCGAGAGGGATCATCGACCCACACCACCGCCTTGAGCTCCGTCGCGGGATCCGACGTGTCCAGCGGCGCCAGGTATACCCGCGGCGTTTTTTCGAAGTTGTCGAATCCGTTGGGTGTCGTCGCCGACTCGGAGGAGATCGTCACGGAGGTGTTTTCCACCGCGCTATCTTCTTCGGGGTCCGTGGAACTTACGCCGAAGGGCGGGTCGATACCGCTGACCCATACCGACAGCGTGTCGGTGACGTGCAGCGCGTTTTCGAGCTCCGCGCGGCAGGGGTCGTCATCCACGATCACGTCGTAGTCTCCCGGAGCGAGATCCATGGCCGCGGTCACCGTGGCGAACACGCGGTTTTTACCGTTGAACTGAGGATCGTGAAGCGCGATCTCCGGTGCGACGGTCGAATCGGTTCTGCGAATAGAGACCGTGGGCGCGGTCCCGCTGATACCCGTGACCCACACCGTGACGCGCATGTCGATAGCGTTGTAGAGATATTGGGGATCGGCGAAGAAAACGACCGGCGCCGCGACGACCATCAGCGCGTCCAGCCTCGGCTCCGATACGCAGTCCTCCGCGTTGTACACGTCCACGTCATAGGTATCCGGCGTATAGTCCTCGGTGATCGTGCCCGTGAGCTCGGTTTCGCTAACGTATTGCGTGGGAACCGGCGCACCGTCGAGACGGATGACCGAGCCCGGGGCAAAGGAGGTTCCTTCCACGGTAAATGTATCGCCCTTCGCGCAAACCTTAAAGGGATATACATCCGTTACCGTCGGCGGCTCGGTCACGCTGAACACGATCGCGGCCGAACAGTCCTGGGTCGTGGGAAGCTGTATAACGACGTCATGCTGCCCAATGGTCGCGGCCCATACCGGAACCGACAATGTGATCGAGCGACAAAGCTCCGCCTCAACCAGGACGCCGAACAACGGCTCACATCCGGCCATGTCCTCGTAGGAATAACTAACGGGCTGTCCGTCAAAAGCAATCCGCGGAAGTTGTCCGTCGATCACGGCGAACCCGGAACCGGTGATCGTTACCGTATCGGGAACGCTACTTTCGCAGACTAACTGCGGAACAATCGCCGATATTCTAAAATCCTCGCACCAGTCGAACAACTCGCACGTCACCAGGCAGCCGTCGGTGTTGTCGTTGTTGCCGTCGTCGCACCGCTCGTTGTCCGTTCGTGGATACCCGTCGCCGCACCGAGCCGGTTCGCAGCTATTGAGGCAGGCGTCGAAATTCGAGCCGTTACCGTCGTCGCACGCTTCGACGCCGGCCCACAAGCGGCCGTCGCCGCAACTCGCCAAGGTGCAATCCGATAGACAATAGTCTTGATCGGATAAGTTGCCGTCGTCGCATCGCTCGACTCCGGCCTGGATAAAGCCGTCGCCGCAACCCGCTCGCTCGCAGGTGTTCAAGCACGAATCGGTGTTGTCGCCATTACCGTCGTCGCACGCTTCCGGCGCCTGTAATCGGCCGTCCCCGCAGGACGGCAAGCTGCAGTCGGCAGAGCAACCATCGCCGTCATTTCGATTGCCGTCGTCGCACTGCTCGACCCCACGGCGCCGATACCCGTCGCCGCAGCGCGCCTCGACGCACGTGGTTAGGCAGCCGTCACCGCTGTCTTGATTACCGTCATCGCACTGTTCCGGCTCCTGAAGCACGCCGTCGCCACAAGCGGGCAAGCGGCACTCGTCGCTGCAGGAATCGTCGCTGGCATCGCCGTCATCGCATTGCTCGACGCCGAGCTGAACAATACCGTCGCCGCAGCGGGCGAGCGTACAGTCGTTCAGGCAACTATCGTGGTCATCGAAATTGCCATCGTCGCATTCCTCGATAACCTTCTGAACGATACCGTCGCCGCAGCGCGCTAACAGACAGTTGTTGAGACACGCGTCGCTCTGGTCTCGGTTGCCGTCGTCGCACGCTTCAGCGGGCTGCACAACACCATCGCCGCAAGTCGGTAAAACGCAGTCATCGTTACACGCGTCGTCCTCGGGGTCGCCGTCATCGCAGGCTTCTACCCCGAGATAGACAACGCCGTCGCCACAAGCGGCAAGCGTACAGTTATTCAGGCAACTATCGTTATCGTCGAAGTTGCCGTCGTCACACTGTTCAACGCCTTTTTGAACAACACGGTCTCCACAACGCGCTTCTACACAACTATTAAGACAACCATCGGATTCGATTCGGTTTCCGTCGTCGCACTGCTCGCCTTCGTTGACGACACCGTCGCCGCAGCTCCGTTCCCCGATCTTTTGTGGGACCTCTTTTTTATCTTCGTTTTTATCATCGTCGTCGTCGTCTTTGCTACAGCCGAACGCCGACAAAAGGACCGTCGTGACAGCGACGGCAAGCCCGAAGCAGAATCCAGGTCGTCTTGTGCCCATCGTTAGATCCTCGTGTTGCTAGAAGCCGGTTTACAAAAGAACAAACAATGACTACCAGGTGTGCTCGCAGATATAGGGCTTGCTCTTCGCGCAGTCATCGTCGTTCCACTGAGCGTCCGTCGATTGAAAGACCGCGCAATCCGCTTCGTCGTGCACCCCGTTACCGATTTCGACGCTCGGCTCGTCATCCGGCTGCGCGGGTTCTGTATCCGTATCCCACGCGGTAAAGGTCGGCGCGCGATACACGCCCACCTCCTCGGCCCAGATGAAGGTTCCCTCGCCGTATTGATCGGTTAGTCCGATCCACGCGTCAGCGGCTGTAATGTCCGTCAGCTCGAACAGGCCGGCGACAACGTCGTTCTCGTCCTCGTCCGCGATACTGACTAGATATGAATCGACTATTTCGCACGCGGCTCTCGCGTCCGCCCAGGAGAGCGGGGTTTCAAACAGGACATAACAACTGCCGTCAGCCATGGTTTGACCGTCGCCCAAGATGCCGTCGCACTCCTTTTCGCAATCGCTGTTGCACCAGTCGCCCGAAAGCGTGTTGCCGTCGTCGCATTCCTCTTCGTCTTCTTGTACGAATCCATCGCCGCACGCCGCCTCGACACAGGTGCTCAAGCACGCGTCGGTGTTATCTTGGTTACCATCGTCGCAGGCCTCGAAATCTTCTTGTACGATGCCGTCGCCGCAGCGCGCCAACTCGCAGCTATTGGTGCAACCGTCTGTTTCCTCGTCATTTCCGTCGTCGCAGGCCTCGACGTTCGACCAGACAAAGCCATCGCCGCAGCTTGCGGCCTCGCAGGTATCGAGACAGCTATCGTTATTGCTCGCGTTGCCGTCGTCGCATTCTTCCTCGTCTTCCTGTACAAATCCATCGCCGCAGCTCGCTTCGAGACAAGTGGTCAAGCACGCGTCGGTATTGCTGAGATTGCCGTCGTCGCATGCCTCACCGGCTTGCACCACGCCGTCGCCGCAGCTCGGCAACGCGCAGTCGTTGCGGCACGCGTCCGCGTCACTCGTGTTGCCGTCGTCGCAGGCTTCGACGCCCTGATACACCTTGCCGTCGCCGCAGACCGCCAATTTGCAGTTGTTCAGGCAGGAATCGTTATCGCTGAAGTTGGCGTCGTCACATTCCTCGCCGCCTTGCTTGAACCCGTCTCCACAGCTCGCTTCTACACAAGTATTGAGACAGCTATCGTGATTGCTGAGATTGCCGTCGTCGCACGCCTCGCCGGCTTGCACCACGCCGTCGCCGCAGCTCGGCAACGCGCAATCACTACGGCAATCGTCCGTGTCGTCGTCATTGCCGTCGTCGCACGCTTCCAACCCTTGGCGGAGCTTGCCGTCCCCGCACTTCGCCAAGGTGCAGTCGTTCAGGCAGGCGTCGTTTTCGCTGTAATTGCCGTCGTCGCATTTTTCGTCACCTTGCTTGAACCCATCGCCGCAGCTCGCTTTAATGCAAGTATTGAGGCAGTTATCGTGGTTGCTGAGATTGCCGTCGTCGCACTCCTCGACCCCTTCCTCAACCACGCCATCTCCGCAAAAGGGCTCTTCTTCATCATCGCCGCAGGCGATAGCCAAACCGATCAAAACAATAAAAAAGCAGAAACAAAGCTTTTTAGCTTCTTTATTCATGGCCTTCCTCCGTGTAGGGTTAGGTAATTAAAATCGATACCTATTCAGGTAAAAATATATTATCGATAGCCGCGGTTTTCTACGATAGCGAAATAGCCCGATTATTACAATTTTTTTCGCTCAAGATCGAGCTACGTCGGTGGTATAAATAAATGAATATCCGGCCGATCCATTATCTCTCTCTGATTCGAAAAAATAAGCCGATTATTTCGGGCGCTTCTAATAGAATTTTGAGTAGCGCTATTTTTTTGGCGCTGGGGTTGACGCTCTCTTCGGTACGCGTGATATCGCGTTGGTAAAAGGTAAGCGAGATCACAACGCGCGATTTATAAACCTTATCCCGGGGTGGTAAATAACAATTATGATTTTCCGATAGGTTTACTTACAATCGCTTTTCACCATAATAGAGATCCTTAACGCGATACGCGGCGCGAACTCGTGTAAGAGGAGGAATGCTATCGTGCGTATATCGGTTACATTAAATATTAGAACAGTAGCTCGGTTTCTATTATTGCTATTTGCGTTATTCTTTATTAGTTGCACGGTAGAGCCATTTCGGTTGACGAGCCGGATCGAAGAGCCCGAAGACGGCGACGTCCAAGACAGCGGTGTGAGCGACGGTGATCAAACCGACGGCGAGGTGAGGGAGGACGGCGAGCTTACGGACCGGGATGGATCGGATATGGATGCCGGGTCGTGCGCTCCGAGTCGAGAAGTGTGCGACGGCGTCGACAACGACTGCGACGGCGAGACCGACGAGGATTTCGATCTCAATAGAGATCCGAGCAACTGCGGCGCTTGCGGCCAAAAGTGCAAACGTTCGGGCATGCGGGGCAGTTGTGACAACGGCGCTTGTCAATACCGGTGCCTGCCGGGTTACGTCGATCTCGACTCGGACCCCGAAAACGGCTGTGAATATCTTTGCGTTTTTACCGCCGGGGGCGTGGAGGAGTGCGACGGCATCGACAACGACTGCGACGGCGAGACCGACGAGGATTTCGATCTGGACACGGATGTCGACAATTGCGGCCGGTGCCGGAACGCGTGCCTGGCGGTCAATGGAACGCCGAGCTGCGATAACGCGAGGTGCGTCTACGAATGCGACGAGGGCTACTCGGATTTACTGGATTCCGTTCCGGGCTGTGAGTACGCCTGTCCGGATACCCCCCCCTCGGATGAGGTCTGCGATACGGTCGACAACGATTGCGACGGAGAGATCGATGAGGATGTCGAAGGCGTTGGGGACGCGTGCACGCTCGAAAGCCTGGAGTCATACGGCGAGCAGGGCGAATGCTCATTTGGCAAGCTCGCGTGTATCGCGGGAATGATGCAATGCATCGACTATGTCGGGCCCACGCAAGAGGTATGCAATAACCTGGACGACAACTGCGACGGCGAGACCGACGAGGGGTACGATAAGCTGTTCGATGTCCGGTATTGCGAAAGCTGCAACGGGTGTTACCTCGCGCAAGCGGTGTCGCAATGCGATGAGGGAGAGTGTCTGATCAGCGCGTGCGTTCCGGGTTACGTGAACGCGGACGGTGAGGTCGGCAACGGCTGCGAGTACGAGTGCACGCCCTCGGGTCCCGAGATCTGCGACGGGTTGGATAATGACTGCGATCGGCTGACCGACGGCGCGGATCCGGATCTCGTCGCTCCCTCGTCAAACTTTTGTCGGACCCTCGGCGCTTGCGCCGGGACCGAGCCGAGTTGCGCCGCGACCGGTTGCGACCCGACGGTAAAATGGCGCTGCGTCTATCCCGACGAGGCCGAGACAGAAAATTGCGCGTTGGTATTGGTCGAGCGTGTGTGTGACGGTATCGACGGCGACTGCGACGGTTTTACCGACGAGGCTTACCAAAAAAAAGGCGCGGTGTGCGCGGACGACGGAATCGGAGCGTGTCAGAGCACGGGGACTTTGCAGTGCAACGAGGCGGGGGATGATCTCGCCTGCGTTTTCGACAAGCTCGGAGAAGAGCCCTCGCAAGAGCTGTGCAATGGCATAGACGACGACTGCAACGGCGATGTGGACGACGGCGCGTCAGAGGCTCTGATAGAAGTGGATAACGGCACTTTGCATTTCTGGATATACACCTATGAAGCCGCGCATCCCGATGCATCCGCCGAAGATGAGGGAGAGATGAATCACCGTTCGTGCTCGAAGCCGGGGGTTATGCCCTGGCGGGACGCGAGCTGGGACGAGGCGTATGACGCCTGCGACGCGGCCGGCATGCGCCTGTGTACTGTCGATGAGTGGCAAGCGGCGTGCCAGGGATTGTCCCTATACGCGTACCCCTACGGCGACGAATACGACCCGGATATCTGTAACGGCAAGGATTACGATCCGGGTTGCGAGCCGCCGGACGACGACGCCCTACGGCCGACTGGCCGGCCTCACGGTTGTCCGACCGCGCCGCAGGAGAGCCTGTGCGTGAGCGAATTCGGCGCCGTCGACATGAGCGGCAACTTACACGAATGGACCGGCACGCAAGTCAGCGCCGAGCCGGCCGCGTACCGCGTGCGAGGCGGTTCGTATAAAACCGTCGAATCCGGGCTGACCTGCGACTTCGATTTTATCGCTTTAGAACCGTGGGTACACATGGAAACGCTCGGTTTTCGCTGTTGTTTGGATCCGGTTGAATAGATGAATTAAATGGGTGAGATAAAATGGACAAAACGACTTTATTTACACTAGTTTTGTTATCACTCTCGGCGTTCTCCCCATCCGCGTCGGCGCAAGGTACCGCGCAGATGATGACCAGCAAAAGCATTCCCGCAGCTACCGTGGCCGTGATCGACCCGGAGAGCGGCACCTCCTCGGGTAGCGCCGGCTCGACCGATGTCAGGCTGGCGCCGGGAGACATCATCGTATTCCGTTTCAACTACATCCCCATATCCAAGCAAGGCTCTCGCGGTATACAGGGCTATTTGACCGAGTATATTCCGCGCAACACGCGCGTCGTCGGGGTGCGAATCATCGATCAAAACGGCGTGACCATAGCGCCGCGCCGTGCCGGCATTTCGTACGACCCCTGTAAGAATCCCGCCTGCGCGACTTTCAATAACATACCCTGCGACCCCGGCTTAAGCACGGGTTGCGCTTCGGGCTCGCGAAATCTCCCTTCGGGCTCGATATCTCAGCTTTCCGCCGACACCGGGGTGTTCTACACCACGGACGAACGGCTGGCTCGCCTACCGGACGATGTGTTTATTACGACGAATAACGGCGACACGAGCACCAATATGACTTCGAACCTTCCGAGGTACGTAAGCGACATCATGTTGGTTCTCGGAGCGGCGACGCCTATCTACGCGCATAACATCTGGGACTGGATCCAGGTCCGTGCTTTTGGGGTCAGCAGCTCTACCAGCGGTAGCTACGGCATTACGCCTTACCTGTTCGGCTCTCCCGTGGCGGGACCTGAAACCTTTTATCGCTACGAGGCGACCGAAAGCTCCGCCGGGGTGATTCGGCTCAACGACACCGACGGGCCCTGGATGCGAATTGAGTATCCCGGCTCTGAGATCGGTTATGGCACGAGCACGCACACGAATTCGCTTACGCGGATGAGCGCCGCGACCGGTCTCGGTGTTGACGTATCCCCCGCCAATCCGCTTCCGGACAATACCGTCGCGGTGCGATTCGCGCTGGGAGAGACACGCATAGGCGAGCCCGGGTTCGCCGAGATCGCGCTTGAAGTGATCGACATTCCGCTCGACCCCTACCACGGAACCGGCGGCGCTAACGTCAACTGCGGTGAGGTCTTTGGCGCGGACATATCCGCTGAAAGCGCCAACTTCTCCAACAGCAACCCCTGGGGATTTTATCTGGCGTCACCGAACTGCGTTTATTTGAATCTCCTATTCGATCTCAGCGTGGACAAACCTCTCGCCCTCAACACCGCGCCGTACAATATCGTAACCTATACCATGAGGGTCAAAAACCTTTCGCTTAACGACCAGACAGGAGTCGAGGTTTGGCAACGATTCGCGAACGATCTCGAGTATATCGCGGGCACGGCGGCGGCCGTGGGGCACCCGGAAATAACCGTTGAGATCAGGTCGAATTGCGCGGGAGAAAATCGCACCTGTCTGGTGTGGGCCTTGGGCACGTTGGAACCTTCGGATGAGTACGAGTTCACCAGTCAGTTTAACGTCAAGGGAGCGAGCGGCGGCGGCGCCCCGACAGCGGTGATGGCCGCGAACTTCGTTTCGGATTCGCTTCCCAACCCGGGCTTTCAGACCCAGGCGGTTACTGTTACCAAGGGAATGCCCGTCATCAAAGCCCGGCTGCAATCTCAAACGCCGGTGGCGGCGGCGGGAACCACGGCGAGCTTTATCGGAGAGGTGAGCAATTGCATCGCCGCCACGAGCAGCGGCACCATCAATAGCATTTCGCTGGTATTGCCCGATGGTTGGAGCCTGGTTGACGGCCGGCTCTACTACACGCCTCCAGGCGGTAGTGAGACTTATTGCAATGCCGGCAGTACGAGCAACCCGAGCTGCGCGATCAACACCGCGGTCAATCCCGATAGCGGTATCGCATTAAGATTTGCGGTAAATATCCCCGGTGGAACCTCCTCCGGTCTATACGATATCAGCCTGGGAACTTGGGCACAGATACAGACCTTCGGCGCTTTTGAGACTTTCTTTCCGAGCCTTGCCTCTCAACCCGTGGGCACGGCGCGCTCCAACCCGCCCGCGGTCACTTGCCCGATAAACATGGAACAGAGCTCGATTTCAGGAACCACGGACGCGCCTCTGAACGCGACCATCAGGGTCTTTTTCAACGGCCTTCAACGGGGCGGTGATATAGTAACTAGTAGCTCTAGTTGGACGCTCGGTAGTTTCGCCGACTTCGGTCCGCTTTACCCCGGTGTTGAGGTGCGCGCCACGGCGCAAGGAAACGGCGAGCTCGAAAGCGAGCTGTCCGAGCCCTGCTTTGTATCGGTACTCAGGGCATGCTCGGACGGAATCGACAACGACGGCGATTCATTAACTGATTTTCCCGCGGACATCGCTTGCGCTTCTCCGAACGACGACGACGAGAGCGATGATCCTCAGTGTTCCGACGGCCTTGACAACGACGGCTATCATGGGACCGACTATCCCCAGGACCCGAGTTGCACCAACCCTTATGACATTACCGAGGATGGAATCTTAGAGTGTAACGACGGGTTGGATAACGACGGTGACGGCCTGACCGACCATCCGGACGACCTCGCGTGTATAGATGAAAGCGATCCGAGCGAAATCGATTTTCGCGCTTGTCAGAACGGCATCGACGACGACGGCGATGGATTAACTGATTTCCCCGATGATCCCGGCTGTCATTCAGAAAGCGACTACGACGAGAGCGATGTTAATTTTACACCCGATGATATCAGCCCGCGTTTATTATTGCTATTCGACACCTCGGGCTCGATGAACTGGCTGCCTGACTCGCAGACCTTTACCGGGGGCGACGGGTCGCTGGAATGTCCGGGGGTCGGCGGAAGCCGGTTGGAGCTGGTGAAACAGGGCATCGCCGACGTGGTTTCCGCCTTCGGCGAGGTTCACTACGCTCTGATGCGCTTTCATCAGCGCGCGGTTCCCTTTGCTTGCCCGGGCTCCAACGCCTCGTTGAGCTCGGGAGGCTGGCAGGGAGCGGGCGCTGCGCCTTGCAGCGGTTTTAACTCGGGCGACTTGTTGGTCGGATTTTCGCCGGACAACGCCTACTCGATTCTCGAATATATCGACGGCGAGTCGAATTATCCCTCGGTCTCGGAGCCCCCCACCGCCCCGTGGGAAATGGATTTGGAGCTGCGCGGAAGCGGTACGACACCGATCGCGGGCAGCCTCAACAGCGCTTTCAATTACTTGAGCGGCTTCGCGGGAAACGACCCTATTTGGGGTTGCCGCCCCTATCGGGTGATTTTGATAACCGACGGCGCGGAGACCTGCGGCGGCGACCCGGTGGAGCAAGCCGGCGTTTTGGCGGACGCGGGCATTTACGTGCACGTGATCGGCTTTGCCACCACGGATCCCGAAATCGTCGCGAATCTGGATGAGATAGCGACGGCCGGCAGCGAGGACGGAACCGGCACCTCCATCGTGGTCAACGATCCCACAGAGCTTTCCATGGCCATGGCGTTAATTATCGCGGACTCGATTCTGGTCGAGGTCTGCAACGACGAAGACGACGACTGCGATGGGCTGACCGACGAGGGCTTTCGCATCGACGAAGCGTGTTCAGCCGGAATCGGCGCGTGCTACCAAGAAGGTACGTTTCAATGCGTATCGCTGCAAGAGTCAAAGTGTAACGCGGTGGCTTCAGACCCTGCGGCCGAGCAATGCGACGACGGGGTTGACAATGACTGCGACGGATTAACCGATTGCGCGGACGACGACTGCGCCGATGATCCCTTCTGCGCTTGCATCCCGCAGACTGAAGTCTGTAATGGTCAAGACGACGACTGCGACGATCTGACCGACGAGGAGCCGTTGCCGGGAGTCGGCGAAGCGTGCGGCAGCGATGTCGGCGAGTGCACGCCGGGCGTTTTAGCATGTGTAGACGGCCGGCTCGAGTGCTCGGGCCGGGGGCCAGTGCCCGAAGAGTGCGACGGGCTGGACAACGATTGCGACGGATTTATCGACGGCTTTTCCGTGCCCTGCTATGAGCCGGAATTTCCCGAGGACCCGGCGGGTTGTGTGGTCGGCTCCGGCTGCCAAGGCCGATGCCGCATGGGATGGAGTAGCTGTGAAGAGATCGCGGAAGGCGAGTATGGATTCGGTCCTTGCGTGGGGCAGGTCAACGCGGACTCAGAGATCTGCAATGCTCTGGACGACGACTGCGACGGCGATACCGACGAGGATTGGCCTCTGCTCGGCGAGGCGTGCGACAACGACCAAGAGCACGGTTGTCGGACCACGGGTGTGTACGCGTGCAACGCCGACAGCACGGGCGTGGTTTGTACCGCACCGGCGGTGACGCCGAGCGACGAGGTGTGTAACGGTTTGGACGACGACTGCGACGGCGATACCGACGAGCGAGAAGACCTCGGCGAGCCGATAGGCGATGCTTGCGGCGGGATATGCGTTGGCGAGCTTATCTGTGAAGACGGTGAGATCGTTTGCTCCTCGCAGGAAGGAAATCCCGAGGTCTGTGATGGGTTGGACAACGACTGTGACGGATTCATCGACGAGGGCGAGCTGCCCGGTACCGGCGAGGACTGTACCGATGAAGGTATGGAAGAAATCGGCGACACCGGCAATTGCGAATTCGGACAGACCGCGTGCGTCGACGGTGAAATCGTCTGCCGGGGCTACGTCGGTCCGCTAGACGAGACCTGCAACGGCGTTGACGACAACTGCGACGGCGAGGTCGATGACGAGGCGATTTGCCCGACTCCGACCGATATATGTTACGAGGGCGAATGTATCTCTCCTTGCTCGCAAGGAGAGTTCGTTTGCGCTTACGGCACGTTCTGCAAGACGTTGCCTCAGGGTGATTATTGCGCGCCCGATCCCTGTGTCGATATCGAGTGCACGGTCGATGAGATTTGCGACAGGGATATCGGTGCTTGCGTCGAGGTATGCGCGAATATGGCGTGTAAAGAGGGCGAAAGCTGCATGCACGGAGTTTGCGTCGACTGCTACCGCGTGCCGTGCGAGCCGGGACAGATCTGCGTGGCGAACGAAATCGGCGTCGGGGTCTGCCGAGACGACCCGTGTGCTCAAGCCGGGTGCGACGCAAAAAGCGAGATTTGCGACAAAGGCGAGTGCAAACCGATCGCGTGCTCGCCCGCTTGTGAAACCGATCAAAGCTGCGTCAACGGCGTTTGCAAAGCCGATAAATGTATAAAGGTATTTTGTCCGTCAGGCCGGCTGTGCGATCCGAATACGGGCGAGTGCGTCGACAACCCGTGTGTTGGAAAGATCTGCTCGCGAGGCATGATATGCACGCCCGCGAACGGCGAATGCGTATCCGATCCGTGTCTTCTCATGAGCTGTCCCGAGCAGACGCGCTGTAGAATAGACTTTGACGGAAATGCCGTGTGTTACGCCCAAGACATCGACGGCGATGCCAAGGGCGACGGAACGAACGGAAAACAATACGTCTCTTCAGTGCTCGCCACGGGCGGAGGCGGCTGCGCGTGTGGCGTGGCGCAATCAAAACCGGGAAATAACTCAGTCAGGTTGTTACTCGTTTTATGCTTTGCTTCCGCGCTCTGGCGTAGCCGGAGCAAACGCAAGCGTCTGTCATCCGCGTTCGGTTATCGACAAAAAGCATTTTAACAAGGAGAAAAGCCATGGGTAAATTTCGGTTGGGTGTGGTTATCTTGGCGATACTAATCGCTACCGGATGTGCTTCTGATAATAAAGATAAGGACGCGGCCGTCGACGCAGCTACGCCGGAGGACGACGCGGCGTCGAGCGAAGGAGCGAGTGGGGCTGGCGGCTCTAAAATTTCAGATAGCGCTGTGGCTGGAGATGCCGGTGATTCGACCTCGGGCGGCAACGGCGGCGGTGGTACGACTTCCGGCGGCACCTCCGGCGGCTCGGGCTGGGGCGAATTCGACTCGGGCTTGGTGGAAGTTCTCGAGGGCGGTGTCGCGATTCCCTACGACGGCGGCGTGTATGTCTGTTACAAGCTTCTCTGCAACGAAAAGAACCTTGCCTGCGCGGACTGCGAGGACAACGACGGGGACGGGTTGGTCGATTCCATGGATCCGGAGTGCCTGGGTCCCTGCGACAACACGGAGGGCCCCGCGCTGATCCCCGACGTGGGCGGTGATACCGGCGAGCAATGCAAACCACGCGATTGCTTCTTCGACTTCGGCAATGGGCCGGGAGACGACGACTGTCGCTGGGCCTACTACTGCGATCCGTTGGCGCCCAAGCCCGGTTGCCCATACGATGAGTCCGCGATCCCCAGTACGGATTGTCCCGATGGGCAGTCGCAGAAGTGCCTGGATATGTGTCTCGCCATAACGCCCAATGGTTGTGACTGTTTCGGCTGCTGTACCTTTCCCGAGCTGGCGGGCCAGGGGGAAGACGGACAGGACAAATACGTTTGGATCGGTTCAGACGACGAACCGGTTTGCACTTTGGCAAACGTCGAGGACGAGGAGGCGTGTCCGCCCTGTACGCCGGAGGGCAGTTGTCTTAATACCTGCGGCCGTTGTGAGATCTGTGTCGGCAAAACGACGATTCCGGACGATTGTTTTACCAACACCGTCGAGACCGATGGCGGCGTCATAGAGAATCCGGACGGCTCGGTCGTGGATGTGGACGGAGGACCCGTTCCCGACGGGGCAACAGGTCAAGACAGCGGGCAACCTCCGCCGCCGACGCGCTGCGCTCCGGACGTGCAACCCTGTGGTCTTCCGGGTGACGAGCCTTGTCCGCCGGCTCAGTATTGCGTAACCGGTTGCTGCGTCCCGGTATTATTCTGAGTAGTCACCGTGAATATCCCTTAACGTTGCAAAAAATCCGTCGGCGTAAAGCGCTTCGCTCGCGAAAAATAGCGCGAACCAAGGGCGTGCTCACTTTCTTTGGACCTCACTCAGGGTGCACTAAGCTGCGGTCCAAAAAAGTTCCGCGCGCCCTTATTTCATCGCTTCTTTTCGCGTTTCCACTCGACGTTTTTTGCAACGTTAAGGTATCGAAAGCTAGCGATCCGGTCGAACTCGCGCCGTCGGTCAAAGGTCGAGTCGAAATCTCCGTTTCGGTATCCGCGCCGATCTGTATCGACGTCGAACCTGGAAGTGGTTGTCAACGGCGAGAGCATCGTCATGAGCGCGGTTTGTAGTAACTATTAACCGATCGACAGTGAAACGAGGATACACTTTTCTACTAGAGATGTTAAGAATGCGAAGTGAGAGGGACGCGGGAGGTTGCAACGGAATAACGTGAGCTAGATCGGCTTGTAAACGTTATAATTTCGCGGTCCATCGATGCCGTCTGCGGTTTTACCCCTCCTCGAAATTTGCGCTGCTAGCCCTTCGTCGGGGTGAAATCCGTATCTGACCTCTCGATCCTCGCGAATTCAAAGATGTTTAAAGCCATTTGCTCTAGGGGCAACCGTTGTTGGTCGTGCGGTCACACAGCACGATGCGGCCGTAGCCGCCGCCGCCGCCGCCGCCGCCGTAGACATCTGGCTCCGGGCTCGGGACGAGATTGCTCGCATCGCCTCCGGGCTGGCTGCTGCTGGTCGAGCCTGATCCGCCGTTGTACGTCGAATCGCCGCCGTTGCCGCCTTTGGCCTCCACGGTGCCGGTGATACTCAAGGCTCCCGCTTCGACCCGAATCGCTCCGCCGGAGCCGCCTCCGCCCCCGCCGAGCTTTCCTTCCGACGACGAACCGCAACTGTAAGGGCCCGCGCCGCCGTTGGCCCGCAGGGTTCCGGTCAGGGTAAGCGTCCCGCCTATTGACAGTTGAAGCGCGCCGCCGCCGGCTCCTTTGCCCGAACAGAAACCCGCGGCTCCGCCCGGACAGCCGCCGATGAGAGGCACGAGCGAGCCATTGCCTCGTTCCGGTCCGCCAGGCGTTGTGCCGTCACCAGGAGGGACCGAGGGAGGCGGACAATCGTCGCCCTTTCCGCCCTTTCCGCCCGCGGTGCCGAATCCCCCACCGCCCCCGCCTCCGGTTTCGTTGTCATTGCTCTCGCACCCTTCTACATCCACGTCAGCCGTACAGTTGTAGTTGCCGCCGGCATTCGCGGTGGTGCCGTTTGCGCTCGCGTTGACCGTGCCCGCTATGGTCGCGTTTCCAAACACGACCAATACCGCCGGCCGGCTGCCCTCGATTTTCAAGGTTCTGCTCCCCGTTACGTTCAGTCCGCGCAGGGCTACCACCGCCACCTCGGGGCCGTCCGTCTGCGAATGCATCGTGATCTGCGGCCGCGTTTCACCCGTGCACCAGGTGGTAAACTCCAGCTCGTCCGTATTCAGCACGGCATTGCAGTCGATGGTGGTCGTCGCAGCCGCTTGATTCGGATTAAGCCGGGTTACATCTATGTTGACCGGCACAAATCCCAATCCGCAGCCGCTCGAAGCGTCGGTACTGGAGGCATTCAACGGACAGCCGTCGTTACAGTCGTACGTGCCGTCGCCATCGCTGTCGCTGTCGTTCTCGGCCTTGGTGGGATCCAGCGGGCAGACATCGACGCAGTCCGCAACGCCGTCGCCGTCGCTGTCGGTTTCGGGCGCGCCGCAGCCACACTGACCCGGGTCGTATTTCGCGGCATCGCTCGGACATAGGTCCGGGTAGACCTCGCAAATAAAGTCGTTGGTGTTCGAGCACACTTCGTCGTTCCAAAGACCGTCGGTCCATATTTCGCCGCAGTCCTCATTCGACCCGTTGTCGTCCGGCTGTCCGCTCGCCCAATGGTTGTAACGCGAAAACACGGTGCTGCCGTCCGCGAGCCCGCGCCAGAAGGGCACCCCGTTGTTCGCCCATCGCCAAGTCCCCTCGAGCTGAGCGTCGCCGGCGCCGATCCAGGCGTCGGCACTGCCGGAAAACGCGTGTATAAAGGCGTCTTCGGCCGCATCGCCGATATGGACCAGGTCGCCGCGAGTCATGATACGACACTTGTCGCGTGCATCCGCCCAGGTGCTTTTGTTGGTGCAAAAGTAGTATATGTTATCGCCGTAGGCTTCCGCGGTACAATTGGTATCGGGAAAACACTCGGTCATGGGCTCGCAGCCGTTCGCGGTCACGCTGTCGCAGTTGAAATAGCCGTCCGCGCAACTTTCGATGACGCAAGTGCCGGCGGCACATGAACTATCCGTTACGTTGGGCAAGCCGGTGCAGGGCTCGTTTTCACCGGTACTCGAGCAGCCCCCGCAATTGGATACAGTGCGTATACTGGTTTCGCAACCGGTTTGGTCATCGCTATCGCAGTCGGCGTAGCCCGAAAGGCAAGTGCTGATCTCGCAAACACCTGCGGTTGTGCAACTCGTCGCGGAGGTGTTGTCCAATAGCGCATCGCAATTGCGTCCACACGCGCCGCAGTTTTGCGCCGCGGCGAGGGAAGTTTCGCAGCCGTTTCGGTAGTCGCTATCGCAGTCGCCATAGCCCGAATCGCATACCGGTTCACATTGCTTATCAATACAGTTCAAGCCGCTCGCGTGCGGCGTTGCGCCGGATTCAAACTCGCAGGGCGCGCTACAGGCCCCGCAGTGGCTCGCATCGGTATTTAGGTTAGTCTCGCACGTGACGCCGTCCGCATCGCAATCGGCCTCGGGATCCGTGCATACGATAGCGCTACATACGCCTCCAGCGCATGACACCAGTGCACACGGCGTATTACAAGCGCCGCAATCGTCGAGCGTATCGAGCGGCGCTTCGCACCCGTTGTCAGAATCGTCATCGCAGTTGCCGTAACCGTTTTCGCACCGAGATACGACACACGCGTAATCCCGACATGCGGTTACCGCGTGGTTGCTTTCGCAGATTATGTCGCACGCCCCGCAGTGATCAATGGTATTGACCTCGGTTTCGCATATGGTTCTCTCGTTGCCGTCGCAGTCACCGTAACCAAGCTCGCAGCCCGCGGGCACGCAAGCGCCATTGACACAGCTTTCGATCGCTCGATCGATATCGCATACAGCGTCACACGCGCCGCAGTTGGCCACATCGTCGAGAGAAGCCTCACAGCCGTTGTCGGGCTCGTTATCGCAGTCGCGAAAGCGGCCTTCGCACTCCACGATAGCGCAGTGACCATCGTTACAAACGGCGGTGGCGTGCGGCAGGTCGCATAGCGGCGTTTCGCCTTCATCTTCGTCGGTCCGGCCGTCACAGTCGTCGTCTATACCGTTACAGCTTTCGCCGCATATCTGTTCCTGCGGGCACTCGGAGGTAGGGTGAGGGTTAGTGATACATCCCCCGTCTAGCGGTAATAGAATTTGGGCGTCATCCGTATCCACGCTTGTATCTACACTCACATCTACACCCGCATCACCGCCCAGCATACGAGCGTCGCCTCCGTCGAAGCTTTGATTTCCATCCAGGAGATTCGTCGACCCGTCCTCGAGATATTGCTTTCCCGGGTCGTCCGCCGGCGACGCGTCGAGTCCGTCGAAATGCAGCAACGTTATGTCGTACACGCTACAGCCGGCGACAAGAGCAGAAAATGTTAAGACTGCGCTTTCAAAAGCGCGCCAAAGCAATAGCGTGCGAACTGAACAGAGCATGGGAAGCTATTAATTAGCATACCACGATAAACTCTCTTCGTTTGCACAAACGGCTCATATTGATCCGATTACTCAGGTGTTATTATGTAGATAAAAGTAGGGCCCTAATCGGACTAATAAGAGTAAAAAAGTAGCGGGAACGTCTGCAACATATGATTCCGAAAAGCGACTCTGTTCGGGAGCTCTAATCGGCTGGATAGATAGCGCAATAAAGGGCAAGGTTTTTATCGATGATTGCGGATGAGCGTGGTAAGTAGCTATTGATTATAAATCATTGAGTAAACCGTAACGTTGCAAATACATCGAGCGGAAATGCGAAAAAGCGATAAAATAAGCGTGCGCGGAACTTCTTTTTTGACCCGAGCTTTATGCACCCGAAGTGAGGTCCAAAAAAGTGAGCACGCCCTCAGTTTGCGCTATTTTTCGCGAGCGAAGCGCTTTGCGCCGACGGAATTTTTTGCAACGTTAATGTCTACATGGAGGTTTCTCATCGCGTTCAGCTCCTCGAAATGACAGTTCACGGCGATTCGCCGGCACTTTATAAGAAAGATGCGAGTAATACTTTCGATGAAATCCGAGAACGATATCGACCCCAAAAGCGACGGCGAGAACGCCGGAACGAGACTCCCTCAAGCGGTTATCGGCTTAGGGCTTGTCAGCTTGTTTACCGATATATCGAGCGAGGCGATATTCCCGCTTCTACCCTTGTTCTTAACCATGCTCGGGGCCTCTAATGCTTTTATCGGTCTAGTAGAAGGCGCGGCGGATCTCGTGGCAAACGCGCTCAAGTACGTTACGGGTGTTATTGCTGATCGCCGCGAGCGGATGAAACCACTGGTATTAGTCGGTTATGGGATCTCAACAATCGTACGGCCGCTCGTCGCTTTTGCCCTGGCACCGTGGCACGTGCTCGCTGTTCGAATCGGCGACCGCGTGGGTAAAGGCGTCCGCACGACTCCCCGCGACGCGCTCATCGCGGCCGTCACAGATCCGTCCCAATGCGCCAGGGCCTATGGTTTTCACCGCGCTATGGACCACGCGGGCGCGGCGCTCGGCACCCTACTTGCGACAGGCATTCTCTTTTTCTTGGGCGCAACAGACGCTGCAAGCGCGAACGTCCATCAATTGCGCGCGGTATTTATCTGGGCCGGAGTGCCGGGCGTTTTCGCGATGATCGCGCTTGCGCTGACGCACGAGCCCCCTAGGCCCGTGCCCGCAAGCGTCGCGCAGTTTGACTCGCTAGCGCTGCCGTTGGGTTTAAAGCGAGCGCTTGGACCGCTTATGCTTTTTGCTATTGCGAACGCTACCGATGCTTTTATCCTTGTGAAAGCCGCGCGGCTGGGCGCCGCCTCTGTAATCGCTCCGCTTCTATGGCTCGTGCTACATATTATCAAGGCAAGTACCGCAACGGCAGGAGGCCGGCTGGCTGATCGCTACGGGAAACGCAACGCGCTTGCCCTCGGGTGGACTGTCTACGCGGTCACATGGTCGGCGGTCGGATTTGCCAATTCGGTTTGGCTTCTTTTTGTTCTGACCGCTATGTACGGGTCATCGCACGGGCTGGTAGAGGGAGCTGAGAAAGCGTTGGTCGCCGAGTTGGCTGCTGGCAGCGGCAAGGGCAAGGCGTTCGGGGTTTATAACATGCTCATGGGCCTTACCGCGCTTGTCTCAAGCGCGATGTTTGGTATGGTTTGGGACCTTTGTGGCAGCGTCACTGCATTCGCTGCTTCAGGCTCGTTTGCCCTGCTCGCGGCTATTGCTTTAGTTGTGTTGTTCCCAAGACAATAGAAGAAAAGGGAACGGTCCTGTACTGGTATTTGCACTCTCTGTCTTGACACCGCATAGCAAGTGCGCAAGGAGGAACGGCTGCTCATGACACGCCATCGCCCATGGTTTTTCGCGGGCTTGTTGCTAACGGCCCTGTCAACGCTGACCCTCGAGGTCCTCAATACCCGACTGCTATCGGTCCTTGTGTGGTATCACCTGTCGTTTTTCGCGGTGTCGGTGGCCATGCTCGGTATGGCTGCGGGCGCGGTGGCGGTCTACCTGGGGGGGCGGAGATTTGAAGGCGAGGCGGCCAAGTCGGCGCTATCTCGCTACGCCCTGCTATTCGCGATTTCGATCCCGCTCTCGCACGCTTTCAACCTCTCCATCCCCATCATGGACGCTGTCACGACCAACGGCGTGCTCTCGCTGTCATTGTGCACGATTGCCTTGAGCGTTCCCTTCTACCTCTCCGGGATCGTGATTACCGTGTCTCTGACCCGTGGCCCGGGACCGATCGGAATGGTGTACGCCGTGGATCTGTTCGGCGCCGCCCTCGGCAGCCTGTTGCTCATGCCGTTGCTGCGACTCAACAGCATAACCTCGGCAATCGTGATGAGCGGAGCGCTTGCAAGCCTCGGGGCCTGCTTTTTCGCGTTGCACGCCGGCCGACGCTGGGTCGCGTCGTGCTCACTCGCCGCGGTCATGGTAGCCGCTGCCCTGGGCAACGCTTACGCGGCGCGGCCTATTCGCCTTATCTTCCAAAAGGGCGAGTATCACGCCGCGCACACCATGGCTCAGGAGTATTGGACCGTTCATGGACAGGTCGTCCGTTACCAGGGAGGGCGTGGAGGGCCGCCGTTTTGGAGCACAAACGCGGTCGCCAACAGGACGTATCCACAGGTCGGCGTCACGGCTCTGCTGGTCGATGGTCACGCCGGTACGGTCATGACCGAATGGGACGGCAAGCGCGAAAGCCTCGAATGGACGACTTGGGATGTAACCAGTTTGCCTTATCACATCCGACGCGGCGGCAATGTGGCGGTGATCGGCGTGGGCGGTGGACGCGATCTATTGACCGCTGTCTACGCCGGGAGCGGGAGCATACACGGAATCGAAATCAATCGAGCCTTCACAGAGATCTTGACCAACTCGCATCGAGACTACGCAAAAATAGCCGATCATCCCGGCGTAGCGCTGATACACGACGAGGCTCGCTCGTTCTTAACGCGTAGCAGCAATCGCTATGACGTCATCCAAATGTCGTTGGTCGATACCTGGGCGGCCACGGGCGCGGGGGCCTTCACGCTTACGGAAAATGGTCTGTATACGGTTGAGGCCTGGGAGATCTTTCTCAAGCGTCTGAGGCCGGGGGGCGTACTCAGTATATCGCGTTTTTTTGCCGAGCAGCGCGCCTCTGAAACGAGCCGATTGGTCTCGGTGGCCACGGCGGCATTGCTCGGATTGGGGATTCAAAAGCCCTACGACCATATCGTCCTCATCGCAAACCGCAACGTGGCGACGTTGATGGTCAGCAACGAGCCGTTCTCGAGCCTCGACCTCTTGATACTTCAGCGGTCGGTTACGCAAAACGGTTTTCGCTTCCTCATGGCGCCCGGCGTGCCGACGGCGGTGCCTTTGTTGGAGCGTATCGCGAGAAGTCGCTCGCCGGCCGAAATCCACGAGGTGGTGCGAAAGGAACCTTTTGACTATACGCCGACCACGGATGAGCGTCCCTATTTCTTTAATCTATTAAAACCCTTTGAGCCAATAGCCGTGGATAAGATCCGGGAGCAGTACGGTGTGATCAGCGGCAACCTCATGGCCACGATCACATTGGGCGTTCTGCTGCTGGTCGTCTTCGTATTAGTGCTTTTAGTCATCTTCGGCCCGCTTCTACGTTCCGGTTTACCTAAGTTAAAAGCATCGAGCTTCTGGCTGGGCGTCTTGTATTTCGCCCTCATCGGCGCCGGTTTCATGCTGATTCAGATCGGATTGATGCAGCGTTTTTCCCTCTATCTCGGCCATCCCACGTACGCCGTGGTGGTCGTTCTTTTTTCCATGATCCTGGCTACGGGCGTCGGCAGTTTTATCTCTGACCGCTTGGACGTAAACGGACGAATGTTTTGGCCTTTAGCACTGCCCGTGACCACCGTTGCCGTCTTGCTTTTCATCGCCCTTTTCCTGCAGCCGGTCACGACCGGCACGATTCACAATTCGCTGCCGGTGCGTTGCCTACTGGCCGTGAGCATGGTCGCGCCGCTCGCCGCGCTGCTCGGAACCTTCTTCCCCATGGGCATGCGGCTGCTCGGCCGCCTCTCCTCCACTGCTACCGCGTGGATGTGGGGGGTGAACGGCGCCACGGGCGTTCTGGCAAGCGTATTCGCCGTGGCCATCTCAATGTGGTCGGGTATCTCCACCAACTTTTACGCGGCACTTGTCGCCTACGCGATGCTCGCGCTACCCGCGACGCTGCTCTGGCGGCAGGGCGCCGGCGCCAGAGACGGCGATTCCCGTTAAATCAATGATATCGCGGCGAATGGCGACGCGCGCGTCAACAGTTTAGGGAAGTTCATGCACCTTTAGGTCAACCGTTTGACCATCCTCGGCACTGCGTGGTCTCGGCGCTTCTCGGCCTTCTAAAAAGAGATGCAAGCGTCTCTTTTCAACTCCTCGTTGCAGAACAGGCTTGTAGTAGTTTTAAACTCGTGGACAGTTTGAAATTTATGTAGTTTTCTTGCGAAGCTGTAAAAAGCGAATGTAAGAGGAGATACCGGCTGTGGAGGTCCGATTACGTCAGTCGAGCTCTTGCACGAAATCCGAAAGGTTTCCCACGGTGTCGGTGAGATCGATGTGGAAATGGTTGGATTCGACGCTTACGGCGTGCACGAGAACGCTGTACTTTTTGGCGGCCATCCGCCTCCTCTCCAACGCGCCGCCAGCGTCCCGAAACGGTTTGCCAAACAAAACACGTGCAACATCGAGACCAGGATGAAATCACCGGCGTTTTCCGGGATTATCAAATGATATCGAGTCACTACAGTTTTCCACCGGAAACCAAAACCTGTGCCATAGTGTGTCAACTGCGATCCCGTTAGTATCGGCGGCTCTTAAACCAAAAGCCAAATCGAACAAGGGGCGCGTCGAGCGCTCACCAACTGGTCGGGCACCTTGAACCATAACGAGCGTTTCCGGTTTGCTTCGACTCCCCATTCTACCCTTTTCGCGAACTCAATAATTTGCCTCTGGCCGACGCTCACTGGGTCATTTTACCCCCGTAAATAAGGCTTTTTTGGTTAAGAGCACACTTAAGAGTAAATAACGGCAGCCCATTATCTAATGCACCTGGTTCGCGTTTTGGTCTCGGGTTTGAGGTAAGCGTTCAGGGGTCATACAAGTCGGCGGCCAAACAGTAGTACCCCCCTGAACGGTTACGGTTTGAGTCCCCACCCATTCGTGTCCGCTAGACCGACTCTATTCGGGGAATCTCAGAGATTTTCAAAATTCTCTTTGGGAGATATATAAATAAAAACAATAACTTACGGGCGCATCGCAATAAGCGCCGTACAAAACGGGGTCCGTTGGAAACCAGACGAACTTGTCGCCGTCGAAAGCTTCTAGACTAAAGCCGTAACGTATTGACATTGTAAATACGTTCGCGTATCTTAAGTTATGGACGAGAGCTTCGAGCTGAATGGAATTTCTTTCGTTTGGAGTAAGGCGAAAGCGCGGAAAAATTTCGAAAAGCACGGTGTGACTTTTCAACAGGCGTCGGAAGCGTTCTTTGATCCGTTCTTGTGTATCGTTGATGCGAGTCCAGAGGAGGAAGTGCGAGACGCGGTAATCGGAATGGACGAAAGATAGAACTTGTTGTTTGTCGTACATATCGCTATCGAAGACGATCATATAAGGATCATATCGGCTCGGAAAGCTACTCGAAACGAAAGGCGTCGATATGAAGATTGAGAAACTAAAGAGACGTTTAAATCGGAATCGGCCAATGACATCGGTTACGCTACGAATGCCAGAGGACGTGATTGACGACCTAAAGCGAGTTGCTCCGTTGTTGGGCGTTTCGGGATATCAGCCATTAATAAGAGCCTACATAGGTCAAGGCCTCAGAAGAGATCTAAAGAGATTGGATTACGACACGATTTCGGGTTTGGTATCGAGTCTTAGGCGTCGAGGGGTAAGCGAATCGATTATTGAGGACGCCTTAGCAGAAGTTACGCATGAATAGAAAACGTCGAAATAATCGAGCTTACCGCTCGGATGTACACGTCCTAACATAGGAACGGTCGAAATACAGACGAGCCGGGTTATTCAGGGGCCTTGGTCCGCGAAAACTCCGTCGATCCAGAAATCATTGAACTTTTTAGAATATGCTTAGATCCAAAAATGGTGACATTCCTAAGCGTAATCGTAGCCGTTTTCAGAGCTGTTTTTATGGGCAAGCAGGCACTCGTCCTCGAAAATTTTGCTCTCCGACAGCAGCTTGGAGTCTATCTACGAAAAGAAAAACGGCCTCCCAGATTGAAAGCTCGAGACAGAATCTTCTGGGTGTTGCTATCCAAAATGTGGGACGGTTGGAAATCGACTCTCGTCATCGCAAAGCCAAACACAGTTATAGGCTGGCACCGTCGGGGGCTCAAGCTTTATTGGCCTTGGCGTTCTCGAACCAATAGGGCCGGTCGGCCACGAATACCACGCAAACACATCGAGTTCATCAAGCGAATAAGCAGAGAGAATCCCGCTTGGGGAAAAGACAAAATATACGAGGAGCTAAAAATCAAATTCGGAATTGAGCATTCTACGAGCACGATTCGACTGTATATGGTTAGTCCTCGCAATCCGAAACGAGGTCAGAAGTGGAGAACGTTTATAGATAATCATAAGGGACAGATTTATGCCTGTGATTTTCTTACGCAATACACGGCGTTCTTCGGCGTGGTTTACATATTTATTATCATGGAGCTCGGGTCCCGACGTACCGTTCATTTCAACGTGACCGAAAGTCCGGGACTCGACTGGGTCAAACAACAAATCCGCGAAATCAGTCCGTATGGTGAAGGACCGCGTTTCTTGATCCACGATAACGATGGCATCTTCGGCCAATTCGGTCGCCAAAAGAAACAGCAAAAAGGTAAGAACTATCGATGCGCCTTCGATATGTGGTTAGAAAAGACGATGGGCATTGAAGGGATTCCTATTCCCTATGGTGCACCGAATGCAAATGGAGGTCTCGAAAGATTTAATCTGACTTTACGCGTTGAAGCGCTTGACCATTTCATCTTCTTTTGTGAACGACATGTTTATAGAGTCTGTAAAGATTATATAAATTATTATAACCACGGGAGACCTTTGCAGGCGCTACATGCGATTCCCGATCCTTACCCAGAATTGAAAGAACCGCCTCCGACCAACGGCAAAGTCGTGTCGCTACCGATTCTCGGTGGCATTCATCACGATTATCGGTTGGTGGCGTAAATCATCTCGATAGCGGGTTCGGTTTGTCACTTCGAAATCGTTAGGACCGAGGGATTGATTCGTATTCGTCTCGACGCTCTGGTCCGGATTATGTTTTTCGGAGACTTTTTCGTTTTCTTTCTGCGACTGGTTCAGTCCGATTCGGGTCGATCAATCTTCAGTAACCGCGCCAAGTGTTCTTCTACGCTGACCGATGGGGTTTTCGCGGATCAAGGGAGCGCGTTCTTGAGGCCGGGCTGCGTTCCCCCCTGCTCAGCGCGTAAGAGCGGACAGCTTCGCTCCGAAGCGGGTAGCGGTTTGGCGACGTCTACGCGAAGTCGCGAGCGGTTTCGTCGAATATCGGAGGCGACGGCGCACGAACCTTGGCGAGTGATGGCACTTTTATGGCAGTGTTTACGCGCGGCGCTATTACCCATTGGAATCCGCGATATTCCTTTTGCCATTGAGCGCGATATTCAGCATTTGGGTCACTGTGAAGGCGAGTCGCGCGAGCGACAGGTCGACGCATTCCGCAGACATTTCCTCGACGGTTTTGGTTAACGCCTATGGGGACAAGCCGCCGCCCTACATTTTTACGCTCGATGCGTATCTTGTAGCGCGCGGACTTGTCCCGCGCCGTACGGATTTGGCGGGGGACAAGCCCCCGCGCTACGTTCAGGCTCGTCAAATATGGCGAAGGGGTCGTCGTCGGTGGGTTCAAAGGGGCCGTTGGCCAGGGCAAAGCTCGGGCGGATTTCCTGCCCGCCCTCGGGCGCGTAGAAGTTTTTCGACTCCTCGTTGCAGAACAGTCGGGCAAAGGCAGGGGCACGGGCAAGGGCAAATGGATTGAGGAAATCGCCAAATTCGAGGCGAGTAGTTCGCGGGATTTAGGGCTCGTTCGAGAATATTTATATCCGCCCGTTTGTCTTGAGCTCCTGCGCGCATTATGGTGTCGGAGAGATGGCCATCGCCTCATCGCTATCTCGTGCGTGAAACCATGCTCGGACGTTTCGAAAAGATTCGGCGCAACTTCAAAGACATCGATTACCTGCGAGCGTTGGCCAGAACGATCGATGACAAACCGCTTCAATGTAGCTTATATGTGACGGATCGATGCAATCTCGAATGCGGATACTGCACGGAGTACAACAACGACGCGTCCCATCCTCACATCGATGACCTCAAAACCTGGGCGCGCAAGATTCGAGAGCTGGGGACTGTTAAAATCGCCCTCGTCGGCGGTGAGCCGCTGACGCATCCGGATATTATAGAATTGGTAAGGTTTTGTAAATCGCTCGGCATGTCTACAAGCCTTACCACCAATGGTTTCCTGCTCACCGACGAGTTGGTTCGAAGTCTGGAGAGAGCCGGTTTGGACGTGATACAGGTGTCGGTGGATAGGGTAACGCCTTCGGAAGTCACGAAAAAATCGCTCAAGAGCTTGGAACGAAAGCTTGAGCTATTCAAAAGCTCGCCGATCAAGCTGCACATTACCGGGGTGATTTGCGCTGATACGCTCGACGAATGCGAGCAGGTTTTAGAATATGGTCTATCGAGGGATATTCCTACGGAGATCAGATTAGTGCACGCGGGTCCTCCCGGCTTTCGACCGGTTGATTTCGGCGAACAGTCGCGAGTTCGAGCGATTTTACAGCGAATGATCGCGCGCAAACGCCGCGGCGAAAAGGTCCATACCACTCAAGCATTGCTCGATTACCAAATGGAGACGTTGGAGGGTAAACCGGTACACGAAAAGTGGACATGCGCCGCGGGATACAAGCTTTTTTTTGTTTCGGCCAAGGGGCGGTTCATGGAGTGTTCGATGAGGCCGGCGGGTCGAAGTATCATGGAGATGACTAGAAACGAGCTTAGAAGCTACTACCGTAAGAAGCCATGCCAGCAGGGCTGCGGCGTATACTGTGCTATCGGAGCCTCGCTTTTTAGGGATAATCCCGTGAGTTACGTTGCCGGCGAGGTGGTCCCGCGCTTGCGTCAGTCGCTCAATGATATAAAGAATTCTAAAAAAACCGCTATTGGGCGGCGGCTCTAGGCACGTAACTGTATAAAATCGGAAAGGATAGAAGATGAAAACCCGCAAGCTTGGTAATGAGTTAACGGTTTCGGCTCTGGGTTTGGGATGCATGGGTATGTCCGAGTTTTATGGGCAAACCAATGATAGTGAATCGATCGCCACGATCCATCGCGCGCTCGAGCTCGGGATAAACTTTCTTGATACCGCGGACGTGTACGGGATCGGCCACAATGAAGAGCTGTTAGCGCGCGCTATTGCCGGTAAGCGAGACCAGGTTGTATTGGCTACGAAATTCGGCAGCGTTCGCGGACCCAAAGGCGAATTCTTGGGAGTCGACGGCAGTCCTGACTATGTGCGAAAAGCGTGTGACGCGAGCCTTAAACGGTTAGGAGTCGATTGCATCGATCTTTATTATCAGCATCGCGTGGACCCAAAAACGCCGATCGAAGAGACTATCGGCGCCATGGTCGACCTAAAAAAACAGGGCAAAATAAGATACCTGGGTTTATCGGAAGCCGCTCCGGCCACTATCCGCAGAGCTTGCAAGATCGCCGCCGTTTCAGCGCTGCAGACCGAATATTCGCTCTGGACGCGCGACCCCGAGGACGAGATCTTGGCGGTATGCAGTGAGCTCAGCATTGGATTCGTCGCTTACTGCCCGTTAGGCCGCGGTTTTCTAACCGGCCGGTTTCGAAAGGCCGACGAGTTTGGCCAGGGCGATTGGCGACCCTTCTGGCCGCGTTTTCAACAGGAAAATCTACAAGCTAACACAGCCATGGCCGAAGTAATCAAAAACGTAGCGCAAGACAGGGGAGTGACGGCTGCACAAATATCTTTGGCGTGGTTGTTAGCCAAGGGCGATAACATCGTCCCGATACCGGGCACCCGACATATTCGCTATTTAGAGGACAACGTCGCGGCGGTGGAACTCGAGCTTACGCCTGACGAAGTCAAAACCCTCGACCAAGCCTTCCCCAAGGGCGCGACCAAAGGCCTTCGCTATCCGGAACCAGCGATGAAGTCGGTCAACCTATAGAGCACCCATCCGACAAGTCGTCTCCGTTGTAGACGAATACGTTAGGCGCGATGAAGGAAACCGCTTGTAACCGTGAAGGGGCGTAGTGCTGTTTGGCTACGACGACGGCCGACTTGTTTGACCCCTGAACGCTTACAATAGCTCTAGGGGCTGTATATCTGTACCCTGTCGGGCTCGCTCACCACGGCTAACCGGCAGTTGTCAAACAGCGTAATGCCCTCGCTCGTCGTGGTATTTACGAGCGACAGCTTTTCCGTCACCTCTCCGGATTGAGGATTGACTCGAATGACACAAGAGGATTCCTGACTGACAATCAGCAGTGTGTCGTTCGTTTCGTCATAGGTCATACCCGCAATATCGCTAACATTTGCGGACAAGAGCCGCTCGGCGTTCCAAGGTTCATCGACGGCGAGAGTGCCGTCTAACGCGCTTTTTTGCGTAAAAGGCGGAGAGCCGCCGGTGTAGTCGAATTGCAGAACACGCATGGGGCGGTATTCCTGACAGGTAAAAATGCGTCCGTTTTCACCATTACGGGGCCGTTGATATGCAATCCCCTCAAGGCCCGCGTTATAAACCGAGGGAGAGCCGCAGGGTTGATAGACCTGTACCTGATTACCGTCTGATCCTGAAATCGTCGTAACGCCTTCTTTTAATTGAACGACGTAGACATAGTTGGTCTCTACGGATATCGCGACCCAACCATCTTGTAGGTACGCTATTCCCTCGGTATCGGTATCCATATTCTGAAGCATGATCGTCCTGAGCACCGTTTTGAGCTCCGAATCATATTCCCACATTTTTCCCTGTAAGTTCGCGACGACGAAAAAAGAGCCCGAATCTCTGTTCCACGCAATTCCAGAGGCTTGAGACGGAATCTCGCTTAGGACTACCTCTTTCTCGAAACCATACGCGCTCAGCGGCGGACACTTTGCCGCTTCGCCCGTATCCGGGCTTGTGCCATCGTCCGCTACACCAGCAGCATCGACGTTCGGCGCGCTGTCGGGCGCGTTTCCGGAGTCAAAGCTTGAATCGACCGCCGATGCGCCGTCGGCTTGCATCGCCGCTTCGAGCGGCGCGTCCGTTAGCCGCGCCGAGTCAGTGGGCGATTCTTGACTTACGCCTGAGTCCTCTTGTGCGCCCGAGTCAACGGGCCTTGCAGCTTCTTCTACCAAGGACGTTCCGGTTTCTCCGGCGTGACTCGCGTCCCGAGTCGAGCCACTATCGCCGGCGGCATTGCCGATACTTGAACATCCCATCTGCCCGACGCAAATCCATGGAACAAAGAATGCAAGGCAAACTCTCGTGTTCATATTTCTTCCCAGCGTTCGATATTTCGCTTTTACGAATTTGTAATGTTTATAAATTCACGACTAATCTCCGTAGAATAGGCTGTCCCGGCACAGATGTAAAGCCGACGAAGCGAGAGAGAAGCGCGCCGCGACGAAAAAGAGATCTCCCCAAACCCGAATCTATGCGTGGATCGGGAAGCGATTCGTTATCTTCCGGCTATTCACCGACCGAGTTCAGGCGCGGCCAACAAGTATTCGCTTGCTCGTGGCACATGGACATGTTCGGTAGGTTACCCGTCCGCGGATACGCCGAATAATGCTATTTGCCCGCTTCGAGTACAAAAACTACCTTGACTATCCCCTCTTTATAATCAGAACGGTAAATGTAACTGACCGCTCCGTGTAGCTTGTAAACCGCCTTTAGGACGTTACCGAACTCTGCCGGCTCGCCGTCGCCTCCCTTGATCTTGCGGGTTTGCCAATATCTTTTCTCTTCAGTCGCCGACATATTTAATACGGACGCGCGGAATTCCTCTCGTAGCTTGGGGTCGCTCGCCACATTAAGCGGTACGGCTCTTTCGCCCGAACTCCAGTTTGTTCTCTTTTTGAGGAAAATATCCTTGAGCTCGTCTATCTCGATCTTGTTTGCTTTGACGCTGCGGTTCACGATGATGAGAATATCGTTCGGATTCTCGGCGGACGCCGCGTCGGCTGAAATCGAGGCCCAGATGAGAGCGATGAGCGGTAAAAACACAGCGAGTACCTTTTGTTGACTTCGAGGATAGGCGCGCCGAGGTTTCATGGAAAACAACCCTTCTTTTTTTCGACCTTGCATAAAGCCCTCGTATTCATAAGGGACTAAAACGAGACAGCCGCTTGTGCCGAGTGGACCCAATACTTGGAAGTAAGGTTAGGGATCAGCCCACTGATGGCGGCGGCTTCGAGACGCTCGGAGGCGCTTTCGTACTTAATCGCGACAAACGGCGAGGGTTTGAAGTTTAGACCGAAACGAAAGCCCTGTATCTTGTTTTTCGGATAATAATAGTCGACTTTATTGTATTCATATAAAGTAAATGGAATAAGCTCCGTTTCCAGACCGGCGATTTTCAGCGGGATGCTATATGCTAAAAGCGCGTACGAAAACCAGCTTATGCTGTCCGGCGCATATCCCCCGAGAGGGTCGGCGAGGTCAAAATCCCGTATCCTCAGCATAGGTCGAATCGAATAGATTCGTGGCTGGCGGCAGTACTCTCCCTGTAACCGAATGCGATAGATTTCCACTGTGAGATCGAGCGCGGTGCTGAGCTCCTCATAACGTTCGGTAGTGGTCACGACAAAATCAGGTTCGCTGGAGCGCGAGCCGACAAGTACGCTTTTGCTGACATCGGTATACGTTCCCCAATAAAGATAGCCGCCCAAGCTCGCGCTAAAGTCGTCGATTTCATAAGTTCCTTTCAGCCTCAACCCAATCGCCTTATTGTCGTCGAGATCAAACAAGGCTTCAGCCGGGCCTCTGCCGTTTGACAGAGTAACGGCATAGTCGATATGGGTATGCGATAGAGGGAATACGCGACCAAAGAGCTCAACTCCCGTCTGAGCCAGCGGGAGCGAATTAATCGTGATGAGATGGGGAAGGCGTGCCGGAATACTTACTGTAGGCGAGTGATCAATCACCCAGATACCGAAGGGCGTGATAAACCTGCCCGCGGCGACTGCAAAAAAGTCGTAGGGTTTCCAGGTGAATACCGCCCTCTCGATCACGACGCTGTGCGTAATCACCTCCTGCCAATCATAATAGTCGATGGTTCGCGTGCTTACGCGGGAATATTCTGTTCCTAAAGCCGGTATGTTCACGGTCTTTTCGCTACCGTTCGGCAAATAGGAAAATCGTACCTCCGCCAACACGCTTAGCGTCCTTTCCATCTGCCCCGAAAAGTAAAGATTGAGATGGTTTTCAGTAAACGAGGGTTTGGTGGGTATAGTTAGGGAAGCTTTATCGTTCTCTTTAAAATCGTAGTAGAAGAAGTCCACATCTAAAAATCCATAGATATCCATTTGCTGTTTAAACTCGTCATTATCGACGTTTTGTAAGGCTGCCGCGTCTGCTTCCTCGGCTTCATCCATTCTTTCGGAGAGCTGATCGAGTCGGCCCTTTAATTCAGCGTTCTCGCTGGAGAGCTTAGCGAAATTGTCTTTCAATCTCGCGTTTTCCTTTTCGGCGGTCTCGACCCTTTTGATCAGGTCATCCATCCGCCTTTCCGAAAGCTCGCTTTGGTCGGACTTGTCCGCGGCTGTTGCGAGCTCGGCGGTAGCGCTATTCGGCTGCTCTTGAGCGAACCCAATGGAAGCATACAAAAGAACGGCGCACAAAATGCTGAATATCAACCTTATCATCGCAATAACCGATCCTTTCTTCGCGTTTGTCACGTTCCACAGGCTCCCATCGATTGAGCCGTCTGATAATCGTCGGAATTAAGGCAGGCCTCGCCGCCGTACGCTTCGGGCAGCACGCAGCAATGATAGTCAGGCGGACAGCCTTCCGCGGTGTTCTTACAGCCTCGTATCGTGCAATACCCCTCACTAGTTGACGGATTGATCAGGCAATAGTCGGCTTCCTTGTCCGCGCATTGGGATTGATCAGTACACGAATCTCCGAGCCCCGTTACGGTTTCTTGTTCCGATTCACCGTCCTCTTGCTCAGCATCCGAGCTTTTGTTAGAGGTTGATGCATCCGTCTCCGCTTTTTCATCGGGCTCGATATAGCAATAACCGTTTTTATATGTGTAACCTTTGCCGCAGCGATCATCTTTAAGGCAAGATACCAGCACGACAGCCGGCAAAGATAGGCAACAGACAAGCTTCACGGCTGCTAAATATCTCATTTGTGATTCTCCTTATAAGGCTTTCGGTTGGCGACCCTTGATCGGCTATAAAACGGTGAGCTTTTTGTAATCGATTGACTCGTTCTGTAGTTTTTAAAATAGATTCTAAACCTATCGGTAAGATATTAAGCAACTATTATCGACTGATTACAACACGCCTTTATGTCAGGTTTTGTGGGACAAGAGGAGCATAACACCTTTGCGGCCGGCTTCTCGAAAACACGGCGCCGTTTACCTCGTAAAAACCGCGAACGGCGCCGACAAGTTGAAATGAAATCAATTCTTTCGGCGCTTTTTAAAAAAAAGCCACCGACTTTAGTCGACGAATTCGCGGGCGTCTCGACGGCTCAAGCCAGCGAAAACGCCGCCATCCCCGAGTCGCGACGTTTTGCGCGTTACCGCGCCATAGACGCTTCCGAGGTCGGCGATCTCGGCAAATCAGTTGCTACGAAGAACCAGGCTCGTATCGCCCGCGTCGATCAGAAACTTGCTGACCGCGGTTAGAGCGTCACCCGGAAAGTTGAACACCCTATCACGCGAGAGGACCAGAACCGCTAAACCGGTAATGCCGAATCCTCGGGGGGTATTATGGCCCAAGACCAAAGGACGATATCGTTCTTTCTTTTGCTCGGTCCATCTAACCGTTTTTTCGAGCGCGGAATCTATCGAGGAGCTTCTATGCATAGAATCGTCTGAGTCCTCTACCTCTGATAAAATATAACTTTTTACCATGGTATCCATATCCGGAGGCGGCGGGTAGTTACCGCTTTGAGCCGATAAAACCGGGCCCTCTTTTTGAATCGTAAACAGAAAACCTCCGGCGCAGTCGCTCTTTTCGACAAGCAATTGTAAAGCGCGCTCGGCCCGTTCATCCGGGCCTTTACATTCCTCGAGCATACTCGCCACCGTACTGATGACGGATCGCGCGCTTTCCTGAGAAAACTCGGCCGCTTGAGCCAGCTCACTGGATACGATAAGTTCGGCCTGGCGGGCTTCTTGTATGAGCTTTTCGTATCGAGCCGTAAGCGCATAATTATGGCCGCTTTTATACTGCTCGGCGCAGCGCTCGGCATACTTGCTGAAGCATTCGTCGTCGTTCATAAAAATCGCGACACGCGCGCGCGTTTCATAAGCCACGCCCAGGTTGACCCCGGTAATACCCGCGGCCTCGACCTCGTCGATCACTTTTTCAACCAAGCGCACTGCCTGTTCGGTTTCGCCGAGCTTGGCCAAGGCGGGAGCCACGGCCACCGAGATCAGCGTACCCGCGATACCGAGGTTTTCTCGTTCCGCGGCTTCTAGAAATTTGCGTCCCAGCTCTTTGACTTCTTGCAGGCGTCCTAGATGAAAAAGCGTGTTGAGATAGACACCCGCGATATACGTCCAGATGATATGATACCCGGGCGCGGTCAGCCTCAGGGCTTTTTCAAATTCTACCAATGCCCTGGGATAATCGCCGCGGATTCTCTGGTACTCGCCCCTCGCGAAGTTCAGTACCGGCGCCCAAGCTTCGAAGCGATCAGCCATGGCCCGAATCTCGTCGAGCGTTTGTCTTACGCCCATGAGGTCGTTGCAAGAGGAAAAAACGGTAATCTCCGCTAATAAGTGCGTACCTTCGAAGACTTGAGCGGGACTGTTCTGAATTTGCAATATCTCGATGCGGCTCTTACATTTTTCCGCGCTCAGGGCGTCCCCCTGACGCAGGCAATACACCATTCGTATCCTCCAGGCGTTGACGTGATACAAGGGATAAGCCTCTAGTTCGTCGATCCATTTGGGCTTCCACTTGAGACCCAGGCTCGCCTCGATCATACCAACCGCGTAGATCAGATTAAGGTGAGTATAATCATATGAGCTCTCGTCCAGCCCCGCGTGATCGGGCTGGATGACCCGGCCCAACATTTCCAAATACCCTTGGCGAGCTTTTTCATAACGCCCGGCGATCAGATGCGACGTGGTTCGAATATCCTTGTCGACAATATCGATCGCCGGCGAAAGCGGAAGCAACGGCTCGAGAGAGGGCAGCGAGCTCAACAGGAGAAAATCCAGAGAATTTCCCGCGAGATTAATCGCCGCGATGATGACCTGTACGAGCTCACCGATAGCAGTCGAGGGATCGAGAACGCGCTCGGATTCGCCGCTCGAGTCATAGCGCTGTTGCGCCATTTCGATCGCCTGCCATAGCCGAGCGGAAGCGTCTATGGAGCTGTTCAGCGTCTGATAGCAAGAAAGTCCGCTATCGTGAGTAAGCTGTTCGATAACCTCGATAAGGTGGGCCTTGTTGACGGAACCCGTGGCGGCTTGCAATGTCACCAATGCGCTCTGTAACCAATAGATCTCTCGTTTGGGTCGACCCAGCGTGCGACCTTTTTGGATCAGCGTTTCAAAGGTGGCAACCCATGAATCGGGCAGTGACTGGATATACTCGAAAAATGCTCCCGGGCTTTGCGCGATACGCTGACGAAATACGCCGATATACCTAACCAGGACGTCGAAAGCGAGCGCTTCTTCTCCCGCGATTAGAAGGTGTTGGGCTTCCCGGAAATGTTCGCCGCCTCGCTTGCCGAAGATCTCGGCCAGCTTGAGATGGAGCGAGCGTTTCTTATCTTTATCAAGCTCTTCGACTAGAACGGACACCCAAATATGTTGGCTAAGCGAGTAGTATTCTCCCTCGGTCGAGAGCACTTCGGAGGCTATCAGCTCGTCGAGATTTTGAATCAATCGGTCTTTATCTTGGTGCTCGGTCAGCAATAGGCATTCTTGATAGGTAAAGCTCTGCTGAGGGCTCAGGGCCATGGTTTGCGCGAGCATTAATGCATCATCGCTCAGCTTATGCGCTCGTGTTCTTATGGCTTCGCTCAGGCTGCCGGGTAAATCGCCGATGTCAATGCTGCTCGGAAGGGTCCAGGTTCCCGTTCGATAGCGAATCAGCCCCTTGTCCAACAGATGTTGCGTAAACTGCATAATCGCCCGGGGATTACCCAAAGAAATTGTATAAAGCTTATCAGAAAAAATCCGCACGTTACGTGTCTCGCCGAATATCGAGCCTAGCAGCCTTTCGGTCTGTTCCGAGCTTAGGTTGATAAGATTGATACGCTCGCTCGTATCTTTCAGTAGCTTTACGGCGGCGAGTGAAATAGCCGGGGCATCCGTTTCAGCCGTAACGACCACGACCAACATCTTCTGAGTTATTTCATGCGAGAGTAAGGCGATACTGGCCGCGGAGGGCTCGTCGATACGGTGGATATCATCGACCGCCACCATCAAGCACTGCTGCTCGCTGACTTGTTGCAGCCAATCTCGTAGGGCCGACTGAACGCGCGAACGCAGCTCTTGCGAACCGCTGAAACTTTGCAGCTTGAATTGCCCGCCCGGATCGGGAGGAGGCGGCTGCGAAGAATAACTTCCGCCCCAGACCTCAACCCAAGGGTTGAATTCAAAACCCCTTTTGTCCAAGGGGCTATCGATGTGCTCCGTGTTAGAGGATTCAACAGAGCTTGAGCGTCGAGCCTCGGCCTTTATAAGAAGCTCGGGCAAGATATGGCCCAATACGGATAAATACGGTTCGGCTTTTTCTAGAGCCAAGCCGGGCACCGCATCCAAGAGTCGCAGGCCGATCGCTCTGATCGTGCCCCAGGCCCCCGTGTATGCATCAGACGCGTCCGCCTTGAGCACGATCGCTCCCGCGAGTTTTCCTTCCAGAACGCACGCGTTTAAAAAACGAGAACGGCCGACGCCGGAACCGCCCTCGACAACAATCGTGCTACCGCGATGAAACAGCGCTCGCACCACCCGCTTTCTGACGCGTGAAAGCTGCCTTTCACGCCCGATCAACGTCGGGGTAGACAAATAGGATTGTGAAGTCAAAAGCTGATCGTTTAATACCAGCCCGGCGATTGCACACAAACGTTCCATTACCTCGGCCGCGTTTATTGGTCGGCCCATGGGATCGTAACTGATAAGCGATAGCACCAAGTTATCGAGCTCCTCGGGAATATCTTCTACGTAGCTCGAAGGGGGACTCGGTTTCGAACGCCATAGTTCGCGAAGCTCGGAGAAGCTTTTCGCTGGATATGCATGGTGTCCCGTGAGCGCGTAATAGAACGTCGTCCCTAAAGAGTATAGGTCGGTTCGAGCGTCTAGACTTTGCAAAGAGACCACTTCCGGTGAGGTTAGAGGAGGTGTGCCTATGACATACTTACACGGTCCCATGGGCGCCAAAGCTCCGAAGTCTATCAGCTTGGCCTTTCCATCTCGGGTACAACGTATGTTGCGCGGGGTTAAGTCGCGATGTAACCGCCGTCTTGAATGAAGCAAGCCTAGGGCGGAACAAATATCGCTCATGAGTGAGCAAGCTTTTTTCCACGGCATAGGCGCGAGCTCGCGTAGGTCGCCGCCGTCTAAAAGCTCCATGGTGTAGTAGGGTCCCGCCTCGTCTATTCCGTAGTCATAGACCTCTATGACTCTCGGATGAGCTAACTGAGTCAGAATGTGAAACTCGTGTTCAAAAAGCTTGGAAATGTCTTCGTGCTTCTCGCTACTTTCTTTCGTGAGTAGTTGTTTGAGCGCAACCTCTTGATTCGTATTCGTGTCGAACACTCGATAGACGGCGGCCATCCCACCTTGGCCGAGAGTTTCTTCAACCTGATAGCGATTCGCGATCATCGAAGGTCGATTCGTTTGTTCAGTTGTCGGCCCAGCGTCCACGTCAGAGCACTTTTTTAGTTAATCTTATGCCTTCAAACCGTAGACGGATACGAAGCTTACACCTTTCGTTCTTGTTTCAAAATAACTTCGTTTCCTTTCCCACTATTAAATCCGTTTCACTCGACTATCGCCTACGCCCGCTTCCGTCATCACGTTGTAGCGATGCGACTGACTACGCCCCGAACCTCCCGTTCAGCGGCTCGCAGCCTATGTGGTAGAGAAAACGACTTCTGTGTAAACGGCGGCGACCGGATGGCTTCGGCTCAGATGAGCTATTTTAAATATAACATAGTGCTCGTTGAAACGAAACGGGATTATCGTCGGAGGATAACGAAAGATACGTAAGCGCCCATTTCCTCGGTGCTGATCCAAAACCGTTTTTAGTCGATATCGACTGTTTTTTTGTAAGCGTTCAGGGGGGCAAACAAGTCGGCGGCCAATTCGCCCGTAAAACCGAGCGCGCCCGCAGGGCCGGCGAGGATGGTAC
>JAFGIB010000209.1 GCA_016929805.1 Deltaproteobacteria bacterium
GCAAGTACCATCCTCGCCGGCCCTGCGGGCGCGCTCGGTTTTACAGGCGAATTGGCCGCCGACTTGTATGACCCCTGAACGCTTACATTCCTTTGATTTCAACCGGTTCGAGGTACAGAGCGGGCTTATTGAGTTTCTAAGGACTCGAGTCAGAATAAATGTTGCGTTTGGCGACCAAATTTGGTTCAGATTTATCTCGATCCGACTTTACCTTAACGTTGCAAAAAACCCGTCGGCGTGAAGCGCTTCGCTCGCGAAAAATAGCGTGAATAAAGGGTGTGCTCACTTTTTTTGGACCTCACTTTCGGTGCACAAAACTCGGGCCCAAAAAAAGTTCCGCGCGCCCTTATTTCATCGCTTTTTTCGCGTTTCCGTCGACGCTTTTTTCGACGTTAAGGTTTATGTTCGTGTGAAACCAACGCTATTCGCCGTCGACGACCTCGACCGCTCGCGGCGTTGCCTCGCTCGGACCCTGCGCTTGGCTCACGATGAATAGCAACGCGAGAACTGCCAAGAGCGCCAACCCGACCAAAGGCAACCAGGCGGGAGAATCACCCGCTTCGTCGACGATTCGTGGAAGTCCCGGAGGTGTTGTTGATTCCGACATGGTTCATTCCCTAACCCGTTTGGCCGATTGATTCCGGCTCTTTTGAACGACTGATGATATCCAATAGCTGTTGGTGTATCAAGCCGTTGGAGATGAGCGCGCTTCCGCCGTAGATCGTGTGCTCGCCTTCGAAAGAGGTCATGGTCCCACCCGCCTCGCGCACTAACACGGCCGTGGCGCACAGGTCCCAAGGTTTAACCCCCGGGTCGAGCATCGCGTCCGCGTTCCCGTGTAGTACCGTCCGATGACCGTCGAAGTCTGCGAATCCGCGTTGAGAATAGCTGGCGCCGGCCAGCGCCGGCAGCACCCGCTCGAAACCGGTTGAGGTGAACTGATTGAGACCGCCGTGCGAAACTAAAGCGAGCTGTAGAGAGTCAATCGCGGAAACCCGCAGCGGCTTTCCATTGCCGAACGCCCCTTCGCCCTTCACCGCCACGTAAAGATTTCCGGCTGCGGGCATGAAGACCACGGCTAAAACCGGCTCGCCATCCGCCTCCAGGCCGACGATTACCGACCAGGTTTGCAGTCCTCTAATAAATGCGCGGGTGCCGTCGATGGGGTCAACGATAAAGCGCATCTTTCGCTCGCCCATTCCGACCTCGCCGCTCTCTTCTCCTAAAAATCCGATTTGTGGAAAGCGCGCGAGCAGAAAACCTCTCAACCGCTGCTCGATCGCTCTATCCGCTATCGTAACCGGGCTGTGATCGGGTTTGTTTTCGTAATGGTTGGCGTTTCCCTTTCTGTAGTGCTGAAGCGCCTCTTCTCCCGCAGCCAACACCTGGTCTATCACCTCGGACAAGGCTTTCCGACCGCCGATGCGGTCTAGATCGAACACCGTGCGATTCGCATTGGTCACGGGGCGAACGCTAGCACGCGCCTCAGTGCTGGAGAAGCGGTTTAATAACTAGGCGGCGATGCGCTTTTTAACCAATTCTTGCACTTGGCGAATTTCGAACGGTTTCTCCAGCCATTTGTTCGGAATGCTCTCAAGAAAATTTCGCGCCTGCTGAGTAAACGCGCCTCCGGTCATGAATATCATGCGCTTTTCAAGCCCCGGCGTGCGTTGCGCCGCCGTGCCGTAAAGGTCCATTCCCGAAATGTCAGGCATCATCAAGTCGCAAAAAATCAGATCAAAAGGCGGGTCGGTTTTGAGCTGTTCGATGGCTTCGCGGCCGCTGAGCGAAATCGTCACGTCGTGATCGCGTAAGGCCCGTCGTAGCGAACGAGCGACCCCGGGCTCATCGTCCACTATCAGGATTCGCAAACCCGTCTTCGGGCCTTTCGACGGTAAGGCGGGAATGCTATCGGGTTTGACCGAAACCGGAACCGCCGGCTCAAGGATAACGCGCATGGTCGTGCCCACGCCGCTCTTACTATCCACCGTGATTTCACCGCCTAACCCGGTAACGATGCTGTGGCAAATAGACAACCCCAATCCCGTTCCCACCCCCACCGGCTTGGTGGTGAAAAATGGGTCAAAAATCCTTTTAACGATCTCTTCCGGGATACCGCTGCCCGTATCTTCTATCTCCACAACGACCTTTGACGAGTCGTTTCGATAGGTTCTTACGGTTATCCGGTTCTGAAGCGCGCTGCCGATCGGCAATGCTTGCGCCGCGTTGACCAACAGATTGAGAAAGACCTGGCCGAGCTTCGCCACGTTGCCCTTGACCAACGTCACACCCGAAAACTGCTTTTCAAGCTGGGCGCGATGGCGGATTTCATTCCAGGCCATGCTGATGGAGCTTTCGAGCACGCGATGTAAATCAACCGGTCGAAGCGTGGTGTCGTCGTCTTCCGCGCGAGAAAAGCTCTTGAGATCGCGCACGATCAAACGGACCCGTTCGGTGCCGTCTTGGGTCTGCGCTAAAAGTTCCAGCAACTCGTCCAAACGTCCCGGAGAAAGCTCCTTATTCAAGCTGTGAAGCTCCTCAGAGATCAGCGTGAGATTGGTCCTGACATAGGTCAGCGGGTTGTTGATCTCGTGCGCGATTCCCGCGGCCAGGGTACCCACCGACACCATACGGTCGGCGTGAATCAGTTGGTTTTCAAGTTTTTTTCTTTCCGTGAGATCGCGGGCGAGTATGGCCACGGCCTGCTCGCCTTCGAATTCGAGCGGGATCGAGACCACCTCAACCGCCGATGTGCCACCGTCCCGGCGCACAAAGCGCTGCTCGCGCGCGGGAGACGCCGCTCCCGACGCGAGCACAGAGCGGATGCCATTAAGGACTCGGTCGCGATCTTCCGGATGAATCAGATTAAAGTATGCGCTTCCGATGAGTTGTTCCTTGTGTTCGTAACCCAGCGAGCGAAGGGCCGCTGGATTAACGTAAAGAATTCTACTGTTGCTAATAACGATAATGCCGTCGGTTGATCCTTCGATTAAGGTACGAAAGCTGGCCTCTGTATTCTGTAACACGCTTTCAATCAGTTGGAGTCTGGCTCGCTCGAGCACGGTCCGCTCCGCAATTGTCAGCCGCGTGTTAAGGACAAGCGGGTCGATCGGTTTCACGATGAAATCGTTAACGCCGGCGTCGAGCGCGGTAATGATATGTTCCTGTGTGCCGTGATGGCTGGTGATAATAATGATAACCGGCTCGTCTCCGTTCGGCAGCGCGCGAATCTTGCGGCATAACTCGATCCCGTCCATGCCGGGAAGTATCCAATCGAGTATCATGATGGGAAACGCCGTTTTCATATGGGCTTCAAGCGCGACCTCGGCGTTCGGTAACGCGGTGACATCATGACCGCGATCCGCCACCGCCTCGGCGAGCATGCGGCGAGTGGTTCCACTGTCTTCGACGATCAGAGTTCTCATGGTTTTGTCCGCTCTAAGCTATTCGGTCGTTCGCCAACCGACCGGTGAACGATAGCCCCAATACAAGAATTTAGATTGTATTAAGCATTAAAAATCAAGGGTCGCCTGCGCGCCATTCTCCTGGAACGTTGCGTTACTCTCATGTGCGCATTTATCTTACACTTCTGATGGGGTCATAATACGCACGACATCATCTATTGCTTCGCCATCGTTTTTTCGATTTATTACAATTATTGACGGCCGGCATACGGATAAGTGTAGGGTTTAGGAAAGTGATCGAGAAAACTTCGTGCTTACGAACAGCTCTTATACAGGGATTGAATTCGGGTCGCTTTACCGCCAATAGCCTCAAATCCGATCGGATCGGTGCAACCGGCGACAAGAGCCAGATCGTAATTCGTGCAATCGCGGAAGTATCTGTAGTTCTTGATAGATGGTAGCGTGAATTACGTTAGATCCAAAATGCCGTTTTAACGAAAAAGATAGGCTACTTGAGGTAGAATCGGAGCGGTTTATGGATTACTATTGATAAGCTTCGAGGAAGATCCTTGAATCGAGTATTGAGACAGGCCAATCGGAACGGATAGCGCTGAACACTAGCGGCACGCGAGCTGTTGCGGAATCCGAGAAAGCGAATAGAAGCCAGGGGCGATGGGCGGACAATCGATAATACGCGTTCTTATCGTTGATGACGAAAGAGCCATCCGCGAGAGCTTCGCGGCCTGCTTGAGAGACTACGGCTTGGAAGCGGCGGGTGCGGCAAGCGCAAAAGAGGCGTTGGAACTTTTAGCGGTCGAGAGGTTTGACGTGGCGTTGGTCGACGTCCGTTTGCGCGAAACTGATGGTGAAAAACTGATCATGCAAGCCCATGAAGTGGCGCCCTCGACCCGTTTTATGATCCATACGGGATCGGCTGATTACCGCCCTTCGAAAGATCTCAGGAGTATTGGCATCGGTTCCGAGCACATCTTGTTGAAACCGCAGACCGATCTACCTCTGCTAGTTCAAACCATCCTAACGTTGGCGATAAAGGGAAGAGACTGTGACTCTTGAAATCAAGCGCCCGCTCGTTCTCGTCATCGACGACGAGGCGTCCGTCCGCAGCAGTATCGGAAATTTTTTGGATGATTTCGACTACCGGGTGCTTCAGGCCGAGACCGGTCTATTGGGAATCGATATCGTAAAGCGAGAAAGACCCGACGTCGTCTTGGTAGATCTACGGCTGCCGGAGATGGACGGTCTGGATGTTCTAAAGGTAATTCATCGCATCTCTGCGGACACGCCGAGTATTGTGATCTCGGGAACCGGCGTAATCGGCGACGTGGTAGAAGCGCTGCGTCTGGGAGCGTGGGACTACCTAATCAAACCCATCGAGGATATGTCCGTTCTGCTGTATTCGGTCGAAAGGGTATTGGAGCGAGCCCGCTTGATACAGCAGAACCGCGCGTATCAAGAGCACCTTGAACGGGAAGTAGCCAAGCGGACGCAAGAACTAATACAGGCCAATCAGGAGTTAAAAGAAAGCGTACAGAAATACCAGCTCTTGGCTGAAAATCTTAAGGACGTGGTCTTGGCTCTATCTCCCGAAGGGTTGATTACCTATTGCAGCCCCGCGGTAATGGAATTCGCGGGTTATCGTCCGGACGAGGTTGTGGGAACGCACGTAAGCAACTATTTCGCCGATAGCTACCAACGCGCGCGAACTCTCAAGCTCTTTGAGCAGGCCACCTCCGCATCGGTGCCGCAACAAATCGAGTCGCTCGAATTCTCGATTCAACGTAAAAACGGCGAAGCGCTACCGGTTGAGATCACCATCAAAACCGTGACCAAGAACGACCAAATCGTATCGTTTCAATGCGTCATGCGCGATATCTCCGAGCGGCGGCGGTCCGAAGAGGAATCGCGCTGGAAAAGCGAAGCGTTGGAGCAGTCGCTCGATGGAATCGCAATCGCGGATCAAGCCGGGGTTCTGCGCTTCGTCAACACCGCGTGGGCGGTTATGCACGGCTATCAAAAGGAGGAAATTCGACAGAAGAATATCGAGATGTTCTATAGCCGAGAGCAGGAATCGCTCGATATCGAGGGTTTGATCAACGAAGTAGACGTCGCGGGCGGATATAAAGGAAATCTCAATCACGTTAGGAAAAACGGCACGGTTTTCACGGTTCGGATGTCCAAGACGGCGATCAGAAACGCGGACGGCGAGGTGATCGGATCGGTCTCCATAGCGCGAGATATCACCGAGGAGATCAGGCTCGAGGCGCAATTGCGTCACGCGCAGAGAATGGAGTCGGTCGGCCGTTTGGCCGGGGGTATCGCGCACGATTTCAACAATCTGCTGTCGCCGATTCTCGGGTATGCCGAGCTGCTACTCGGCGAATTCTCTCCGAGCGATCCCCGATATGAGGATCTGCAGGAGATCATGGGAGCGTCGAGCCGCGCCAAGATTTTGACTCGGCAGCTATTGGCCTTCAGTCGCAAGCAGGTGTTAACGATGCAGAAGGTCGATCTGAACCGGGTGATTACAGACTTTCAGGGAATATTGAGACGTACCATTCGCGAGACCATCGAGATCGTCACCGATCTATCGTCCTCGCTCGGAACCATTCGAGCGGATATCTCGCAACTCGAACAGATTATTATGAATTTGGCGATCAACGCCCAGGATGCCATGCCCCAGGGAGGAAGACTTACTATTGGTACTAAAGATATAACCCTCGACGATCTCTCGAGCGAGATACAACCGGGATTGAAAAAGGGCCTTTATGTCTTATTGGAGGTACGCGATACGGGCTACGGAATCGACGCACGGGTAATGAAAAACATCTTTGACCCTTTTTTCACCACCAAGGAAAAGGGAGAAGGTACGGGTTTGGGGCTATCGACGGTGCACGGAATCGTCGAACAGCACGGCGGCGCGATTGCGGTCGCCAGCGAACCGGGTAAGGGAGCAAGCTTTAAGGTTTTATTCCCCTGTGTAGACGTCCAAGCGCGCGAAACGATCTCGACCCCGCTACCGAAGGAGGTGAAAGGCGGCAGCGAAACCGTATTGGTCGTCGAAGACGATGAGTCGGTCCGCAACGTCGTTTGTAGCATTCTCAGCAAACACGGCTACCGGGTACTGAAAGCAACAAGCCCGCGGGACTGTGGAGAATTGATCGACCGGAACGATCACTCGATTGATTTACTTATTACAGACATAGTGATGCCGGAAAAGAACGGCTGGGAGTTGTATCGTCATCTGGTTTCGATCTGGCCGCGACTTAAGGTTCTCTATATGTCGGGATACACGGATGATGTCATCGCGCACCACCACGTTGAGGAAAAAGAGAGCGATTTCATCCAGAAGCCGTTTACCGTTCAAACCCTCACCGCTAAAGTTAGAGAGGTATTAGAGCGCTAGCCGCTCGTATTGTTCCGGCGTAACTGTCCAGGGCGGATATCGATGTACGGTTACGACGGTTGCCAATTCATCCCGTAAAACCGGCTTTCGTCCCCGGGCCGGCTTGTCAGGTACAGCAAGTACCATCCTCGCCGGCCCTGCGGTCGCGCTCCGTTTTACAGGCGAACTGGCCGCTGACTTGCTTGACCCCGGAACGCTTACACCTTAGCCGGCGGTGCTCACTTGCCGGGCAAATAGCGCTTGGCGATTTCGCTGATCTTTGCTAGTTCCAACGGTTTGGGAACGCAAGCGACCGCTCCTCCCATGGTTTTTAGGTTTTCCGGCGCAACGCTGCCGGTTATCCAGACCACCGGAGGATAATCTTCTCCCATTTTCGTTTTTAACGCCTTGAGTACTTGCGGTCCATTGAAATTGGGCATGGAGATATCGAGAAAAATCAAAGCCGGTCGCATGCGCACGCACAGATCGACCACGGCCTGTCCGTCACCGGTGGTGATGGGCGAATATCCCTCCCTCGAAAGGATACGGGCAAGACTGCGACGAACGCCGGAATCGTCGTCCACGACGAGTACGTGAGGCTGAATCGGATCGGATTCGCCGCGCGAACGGTTTGCTTTTGGGTAGCTTTCCCGCAAGCCGTCGGAGCGCGTTTTTTCTTCCGCGAGGCTTTCTACCTCAGCTTGTACGGGCGCTTTCGAATCGCAGGCGTCGCTAAGCGCTTGCGCGATCTTACTCGGTCTATATTGCGGTTGCGCTGAGCTTTCGTTGCGCTTTTTCGAAGATAGATCCATCTCATAAGCGTGAAACGACGCCTAGCCGAGCAACTTGACCCCTCTCGTGACAAAAAGGTTGGCGATGCAACGAGCCTTCACGCTGAAAAAATCCGATACCGTCATGGATTAGACCCGCCGTTACGCGCGTTTTTTCGGCTGCCATAGACCGACTTTTCCCTCTTCTTGCGCGAGGCCGAGGCCAAAGGCGGGCTCGTATTCGAATCAATACGAGTTTGATAACTCCTCCAAAACCGGCGAATAGAATTACTCGATACAAGTTGCGAATCCGGGTCCAATCATATGCAACTCGCGGTCTCCTAACGAAAGCGAAGGCCAGAAATACCGTATTTGTGCCTTATTCAAAATTGTCGTGATTTCAGCCTTAAAAAGCCGAGCGTGGTTTCTTTCGACGTAAGCGTTCAGAGGGGCAAACAAGTCGGCGGCCAATTCGTCCCGTAAAACCGGCTTTCGTCCTCACGCCGGCTCGTCAGGTACAGCAAGTACCATCCTCGCCGGCACTGCGGGCGCGCTCGGTTTTACGGGACGAATTGGCCGCCGTCGTAGTCAAACAGCAGTACCCCCCTGAACGGTTAGCTTTCGACCGGCGATTCGGTATAACGCGATTCAAATGAATCTATTTCACGAACGGCGCGCCGAAAATAAATCTGCGGTAGTATCGCACTTTTCAGTCGCTCGGTATTGTTCAATAAAAAGACGATTTACTCGCACGAGAGGTCAATGACGGCGGTCGGGGATAAATACGGTCCATACACCTGCGTTCGTCGAATCGGCGAAGGCGGTATGGCGGAGACTTTTTTAGCGATTCAGTCAGGTCCCTATGGTTTCGAGCAGCGCGTGTGCATCAAGCTGATTCGAGAAGATTGTAAGGGCCATCGCAAATTTGTGGAAATGTTCTTTCACGAGGCCACCATCGCCGCCTCGCTGCGGCATAGCAACATAGTCAGCGTTATCGATTCGAGTCAGAAGGACGGCTATATGGTGTTGGAGCTCGTCGACGGAGTCGACTTGCGTACGTTGCTACAGGCGACGCCGCGAAAGACGCTCGCGCCAGAAGAGGTTATCTATATCGCGCTTGAGCTCGTCAAAGCCTTAGACTTCGCGCACAACCGTCGGTTGCACGGAAAACCTGACGGCATCGTGCATCGGGACATTAAACCCTCGAATATCTTGGTCTCGTACGCGGGAGAGGTAAAGCTAGCGGATTTCGGCATCGCTAAAGCGATCCGATCGACTCTAGATACCGACGGACTTATCCGCGGTACTCCATACTATATGTCTCCCGAGCAGATTAATCGGCAACCGCTCGATCCACGCAGCGATCTGTTTTCGCTCGGCGTGGTTTTATATGAGCTGCTTTCGGGTCAGCATCCCTTTCTCGGATCAAACGATGGGGAGACGGTCGAACGAATTGGCCAGGGGAGGTTCGCTTCCCTCTCGGAAGTCGCTTATTCGGTTCCGGCGGGGCTTGCGGTGGTGGTGGAGAGGTTGCTCGAACGCGACCCGGATAGGCGCTTCGAGTCGGCGCAGGCGTTAGCAGAGGCGCTCGATAGGTTCGCGCCCGCGCCGAGTATCTATCGTAAGTTGGGATACTTGGCTCGCAACGCTCGACCTCCGGAGACGCTTATGCCCATGGACGTAACCGGAGCGCCCGCGCTGCTTCTGCCTATCGATGGTAGGCAGTCGGAGAAGCAGATCAACCTTGCGGTTTCGATCAGCGGAGCATCCGCGCGAATCGGCAACCACAACCCCGATCGAGAACCGATTCCGGCCGGTCCGAGCCAACCGACTCGAACGCTTAGACAGACGCGGTCGCCGTTATCGCTCACGCTTCCGCTGGTCTCGATGGGAACCCGTCTTTGGCGTCTCGGAATGCCGCGCAAACGACTTCGTCTCATCGGCGCGATAACGCTTGCGGCCGCCCTTTGCGCTCTGCTCGTAACCCTCTATTATCTTCCTAAAAGAGGCGATAAATCGAGTAAATCGCTTATAAACGCCAAAACCACTGCGCCCCCGGTCCCGTCCTCGTCTTCGACGACAAAAAAGGACAAGGCGCTTACCGATGTGCGGAGCGAATTCGACCACACGCTCGATATGCGCTCGGATCTCGCGGCTGATCCGCGCTTTGTCACAAGCCGAGAACAGGCCTCGGCCGAGACCGAAGCATCGTCAAAGCCGATATCGGCGATAGAAACCGCGGTAAAAAGACCGGAGAAGGAATTGCTCGAAGGCCAAGGACAAGGCATTGTGCGCGTCGGCGTTTTCCCTTGGGGAAAGGTATGGATCGACGAGCAGTTTTTAGGAACAGCGCCGGTGAGTGTCGATCTCTCGGCGGGCAAACACGTCGTCGCCGGAGGAATCCAGAGGCCGCTCGTATCAAAGACTATTAAACTTAAAGCCGGCACCGAGCAGCAGGTCGTAATCAATCTCAGAGACAGAGAGCCATAGGGTCCGCGTAAGAGCTTGTAAAAAAGCCGCTACCTTAAGGGCCTGGGCAAAAATAAATCGATTGGTGAGCGCCCAGATTCGGGCCATCTACGGCTCGATCCGATTCCGCGAACTCCTCGAAATAGCGCTGCTATTGCTGCGGTTTCGCGAAACCGGATCGAGCCGTAGATGGCCCGAATCTGGGCGCTCACCAATCGATTTATTTTTGCCCAGGCCCTAAGGTCTGGTCCGACAAGCGCGCGAGCAATTCGCTTATTCGATGCTCGATGAGCTCTCGGTCCGATGGCTCGGTTTGCTTGTCGAGATAAGCCCGATAGTTATCAACGGCGTCCCGTGCCCGTCCAAGCTGCTCCGAAGCCTGCGCGATATTGTAGTAGATTTCCGGAAGCTTGGCTTGTTTTAGCGCGATCGTGAACGACACCAGCGCCGCCTGATATCGGCCCTGTCGAAACATGGCGACCCCGCGCTTGAAAAAAGAGAGCGCGCTGCCGGTAAGAGCCGCAGCGGTTGCAGGCCGCCGAATCAACCGTTGACGTCGCGCTTTTGTCTTTGTCTGTAAAAGAGCAATGCGTTTTTCGACCTGTTCTTGGTCCTTAGCCGAAGGCAGGCTACGAGAAAGATAGAGCCTGAGGAATCGAATCGCGTTTTCGGCATCGCCGAGTTGCTCGCTGATATGGCCGATGTTGTAAGCGAGTTCCGCGGAGGGCACGAGATGATGCGCGGCATGAAACTTGCCAAGCGCTTTCGATAACCTCCCCTCGAGGTATTCCCTTTGCCCTTCGACGAATAAGAGCTTCGCCTTTTCAAGCCGCTCGGAACAACACTGAGCGCGCGCCGGTGAAACGCTCGACTGATCGAAAAGGACCGCGAGAAGTAAGGCGAAAAGGCAATACCGAGCGATTTGTGACAAATCGTTTCTCCAACCTTCGAGCATACCGCAATCGCGCGCTCTTTCGTAGCGGCTATCGATGACCAGGCTCCGTTGCGCAAGGATTAAACCGCTACTCAATCGGTAAGCGTTCAGGGGGGCAAACAAGTCGGCGGCCAATTCGCCCGTAAAACCGAGCGCGCCCGCAGTGCCGGCGAGGATGGTAC
>JAFGIB010000210.1 GCA_016929805.1 Deltaproteobacteria bacterium
CAAGTACCATCCTCGCCGGCCCTGCGGGCGCGCTCGGTTTTACAGGCGAATCGGCCGCCGACTTGTTTGCCGCCCTGAACGCTTACGGTCGCGCCGAGGTCGCGGAGATTTACGCGCGCGGTAGGCGAGTTATAAGGGACATGTTTTAACCGGAAACGTTTTTTTTCGACGGGTTACCACCAAATAATGTAAATTCCCGAAGGTCGCGGCAAACATCTCGTTTCGAGCGAGGCGAGAGCGCTTAAAAGCGAGATTTCTCTTCGCTCCTGGCTCCTCGAAACGACAGATCACGGCGTTTCGCGGCCGCTTTTTGAGAAGCTGCCCGACGATTAGAAATGCGGAGCGTCCAAGGGTAGACAAGCGTAAAGAAATAGTACATATAACCAAGTAGTCCCCACGTCGTCACAAAGCCCTCATCGATGATTCGAGCAGTGGAACTATAGCACCGAAGAAGGTTTTTTTTATATAGAAAAGTAATTAAGGTGCTCTTCGCATTCGACGATTTTTTATTTGACGACAAACGGTACGAACTGAAAAAAGCTGGCGCGACCGTTAAAGTCGAAACCAGTGTGCTAAAGCTTTTGGCCTTTTTTCTGAAGCATCCTGGAGTACTGATCAGTAAACAGGAGCTTATTGACCAGGTGTGGGAGGGACGCGCTCTAGCGGACAACGTGTTGAGCGTGACCGTGGCGAAGCTTCGAAAAGCGCTCGGCCATGCCAAGGGAATGTCGGAGTATATAGACAATGTCTATGGTCGCGGTTACCGCTTCACACGACGAGTGATATGCGACCTTCCGGCAACGGAACGGAAATTACCGAGCGTTTCGCCTCTAACGAGCATTTCCAAAGAGCTATTGCTGGTCGGACGCGATTCCGTGGTAAAGCGACTCGAAGTCGGTTTGAACGACGCGCTTATTGGTCGTGGAGGTATCTACATACTAGCCGGGGAGCCCGGTATCGGAAAGACTCGGATATGCGAAGTATTTTCCAACAAGGCCACGGCTTCCGGCGCGTTGGTGGCGTGGGGGCGTTGCCACGATATGGAAGGTGCGCCGCCGTTTTGGCTTTGGTACAGGGTCCTGAAAGAGCTTCAAAAGGTCGGTTGCGAGGAAGAAATTCGCGAAATACTCGTCCGGCGTATCTCCGAGCTCGCCTTGTTTTTTCAAGAGCCGAGCCTGTCCGCGGAGTGGGTGGTCGAATCGATCACAATCGGCCACCGCGCTGCCGACGAGACGATCGAAGTCATCAGTAAAATGAGCGCGAGCCAACCCCTGGTCCTGGTGCTGGAGGATCTCCAATGGGCTGACTCGGCGTCTTTAACACTCCTCGACTATCTCGCGTCCGAGACCGCTCGATTGTCTCTGCTGGTGATAGCGACTCTACGCAGCACGGAAATTCTAGAAAAGAGCGGCCGTTACGAATCGCTGCGACACGCCCTCGGCCATCGCAATTGCGAAAGGATCGAGATCGACCGACTAAGCGAGGCCGACGTGGCCGATTACGTGACCGCTTTGTTCGGCCGGGACGACGCGGTCTTAAGCCGAGCGGTATATGAAAAGAGCGAGGGAATCCCTTTTTACATGGCTGAGCTTCTAAGGCCGTGGCTGGGTCTCGAACGACCTCGACCGGCTCAACTCGAGCTATCGGGATTGGCGCTCGATATGGTGCGTCAACGACTGGGTAAGCTCAATACCGAAACCCGATTCGTGCTTTCGGCGGCCGCGGTTATCGGCCGCGACTTTGACCTTGGTATGCTGAGCCACGTCACCCAGCGCGAGGTTCAAAATCTGCTCGATATACTGGACGAACCCTTAGCCAACGAGACCGTTGTTCCCTCGTCACAGGACTCGGCGGCATTCACCTTCAGTCATGAATTGATTCGCGAGGTGCTGTATGAAAATCTCGCGGCAACCGAGCGCCGAAGGTGTCATTTGCGTGCTGGTGAGGGGCTGGAAAAACGTCGAAACTCGGGAAACGAAATCGAGAGCACTGAATTAGCGCGCCATTTTCTGTCGGCCCTTCCGGACGGAGAGTTGCTAAAAGCGATCGATTATTCGCGCCGCGCCGCGGCCGAGGCCACCGGTTTTCGCGCGTACGCGGACGCGCGTGCCTGGCTGCTCCGCGCTCTCGGAGTTTTTCGTCTGACCGTTAACCCTGATCCGCACGCGTATTGCCGAGTGCTTCTCGAGCTTTCTTTTTCCGAACGCGCGCTTGGAGACAACCAGTATTTCGGTCATCTGCGCCAGGCGGCGGCCGTGGCGCGTCAACACGGTTTCGGCAAGTTGCTGGCGGTGGCGGGCCGTCTCATGAATCCGACACCCGGGATAGTGGCCCTCGACGAAGCGTGCAACGTACTGGAAGCTGCCGAGGCGTCCCTTCTTAAAGAGGATAATAAGACCCGCGCGATTGTGCTGGCGCATTTGGCCTGGACTCCGCCTTACTGTTTGAATGGTCAAAAGGTAAACGAATTAATCACGAAGGCGGAAAGGCTGGCGCGCGAATCGAAAAACGCCGAAGCGTTAACCATCGTACTGCGCGGCAAGCTATTCTTTACCGGTTCACCGTCGGCGGGTGAGACAGCCTATGCCATCGCGGACGAGATCAAGCGACTGTTGACGTCGTTGCCGGAAGCTTTTCGTATTTGGCATACCTCGGGAATACAAGTCTTTTATTATATTCACGCGATGCAACGGGGCGACTCAAAAGCCGTGCAGCAAGTGTTCGACGAATACCGCGAAAGTGTCGACAAACTCAACAATGTAGAGCTTAGCTGGCATCAACAGCGGATGCGGGTAATTCAAGCTATCAATCGGGGAGATTTTACCGACGCGAGCGCGGAGCTGAAAGAACTCGAGCTAAAGGCCAAAACGCAGCACTTTTACGTCTGGCCTCTGGTCTGCGCCTTGGATCAGAACTTTCTCCAACGTCAAACCAGTCAAATACAGCCGATTGCGGAACCGTTTTTGTCGCGGGTAAGACGACTTCTCGAAGTCAGCGACGCTGATTCGCTCAGCATTCGTTCGAGAAAAATCGAAAGCATGGTCGATTTCGGTTTGCGCGACGAAGCGCAATCCGCGCTAAAGGATATTTCCGCGGAATTGCTGGTCGGGTTGCCGGTTGATCTCAACTATCTCGGCTCGCTGGCCCGATTATCGGTGGCGAGCTGCGAAATGCAAGCGCTCGGGCACGCGGAAGCGTTGTATGACCTACTGAAACCTTACGCTCAGTACTTCGCCGCCGATATCTCCTTTCACTGTGAAGGCTCGATATCGTTCTTTTTAGGCCTATTAGCACAGACCCTGGGCCGCACCGCCGAGGCGATAGCTCACTACGAAGAGGCGATTGAAAGAAACCTACGATTCGAGCTGAAGGCGCAAGTTGCGAGAACGCGCTATGTGCTCGCCAAGGTATTAGCCGGCCGCGCTGTACGAGATGATACGAATCGAGCACGCCTGCTTTTAGATCAAGCCGTCATCGTAGCGCGTGATCTCGGCATGCAATCGTTGTACCACGCGGCGGAACGGCTGAACATCAAGGTAAGGGGAGCGTGAGCGCCGAGCGTCGGGCGTATATCAAACTCTTGTCAACCTTAACGTCGTAAAAAACGTCGAGCGGAAACGCGATAAAAGCGATGAAACAAGGGCGCGCTATTTTTCGCGACGGACTTTTTGCAACGTTAAGTGCAATTCATCTCGTAAAACCGACACGCGTCAGAAGCAGCAAGGTCCATCCTCGCCAGCGCGCCTACCAACCCGATAGGGTTCCGTAAGGCATGTTGAGTAAGAACGCGTCGATCAATCGGAAGCTACCGTCGACGATTTTGAAAAGCTCTGATACGAAAGTCGACCGCCCCTGGCTACGAACCTCGAACATGGCGATGGCAAAGACCAGGCCTCGCTCTTCATCCCGGATCAGTACTCGACGTTTGATCTCGTCGATATAGCTGAAAACGAAAAACGTATTCCCGATACCGGCTCCGCTGGCTGTTTGCACTCCATTTTCAAGTCTGCGGCATTGCGGATCGAAACGAAGCGACGAGCCGTTACCGCTCACCAGGCCGTCGAAATAGGCGTTAGCCAAGTCCTCCAGCTCTTGACGTGTGACCCGTTGAGCCTCCGGCACGATTTCATCGAATATCGGTTCGGCGGCCACGAGACTCTGTGGTGCAAAGAAAATGGCTTCGCCGGCGCGCGTCACGATGCTTTCGATTTCGGCTATTTGATGACCGACGACTTTGAGCCGCAAGACCATGAGCGTCGGGCTCGCGTTTTCCTCTAAAACCACGAAGCAACCCGCCTGTCCTTCCACTACATCTATAAAATCCTCGCGAAACGAGCGCAGCGCGGTAACACTCTGCCAAATACCGTCGCCAGGTACAACCACCTCGGCGTTTTCGGTAGCGCGTAGATTTTGAGCCAGCTCGAGTCTACTCGCATCCCTTGCGACCAGCGCCTCTATGTATCCATCTAGAAATCGTTGAAGACACGCGCGATCGCACGAGGCGGGCGTCGCCGAGCTGTCGCTTACGGAAGTCTCGGCCGGATTGGTCATCGCGTCAACGGGTTGGTTTATATGACCATCTGACGCGGTTATCGCATCCGTAAACCGCGCGTCGTTTATACCCCCACTATCACTTGCGCTCGCGTCACGCGAACCGGTCGTGGGGCCGACGCCGCCGTCGCCTCCGTTTTGGGATTGTCCTGAAGCATCCGCATCGGCCGCTACAAAAGGAGAAGCGTCGCCCTGCTGCGGGCCGCTCGGTCCAACGCCAGAATCGACGGGAGACGGATTCGCACCGCCGTCAACATTGCAGTAAATAGTAAATAATGAGAATATAAGCGTGCCGGTGAGTTTTTTCTTCATACCCGTTATTCTCTTCGATTATTGCGTAATTGTCGCTATTGCGGAGGTCCCGCCGTATGACGCGCAAGAATTAGCGAGGCCGCGGGAGCGGCGGCGTCCCGACATCCTTTGATATAACAGAAAGCGAGTTGGCGGTAAAGCCGGATCTAACCGAACGCTAGCCGCGTGTTAACGGACCGCTCAGCGCTTCGTTCGATGGCGTTGACGTCTATATGTCGGCGGTTGCTAGAGCACCGAACGGTTTGAAACGTAAATGAATTCGCGGGGTTTATCGAGGCTAGCTGTGCGTTTACTTCGACGAAGGACTACTC
>JAFGIB010000211.1 GCA_016929805.1 Deltaproteobacteria bacterium
CCGTAAAACCGGCTTTCGTCCTCGCGCCGGCTCGTCAGGTACAGCAAGTACCATCCTCGCCGGCCCTGCGGGCGCGCTCGGTCTTACAGGCGAATCGGCCGCCGACTTGTTTGCCACCCTGAACGCTTACGATTTAGCCGCCGGTTTGTCGAAGCGGTCAGCGCTTACGAACGAAGATTACGTTATATTTTAGGGTTGCGCTTTTGGCAACGCGGATCGGGCCGGTTATGCGCGGCGCGTAACAACGGGAAACAGTCTATAGCCGCTGTTCCAGTTGTCGGCAGGTAGTACAATGTACGTTAAAGTAGGCTCCAGCGTCGACAATGGCCCCTTTGTTTAGTCACGGCGCAATCCGAACGAGAATCAAGCTGAAGGTTTATCTAAAAAACCGCCAAACTCGAGTCTAGAAATAGCAACGCTAACCACATTGCATTATTAGGAACTTCTTTCTGAACGGCTTTTCATCTTAGATGTTTATTCAACATGTCGGCCAACTCATTTATCAGATACGGTTTTCGGATACTGTCGGTGAATCCGCTATAGTTAGGGTTAGCCATTATCGGATCTTCCGAATAACCGCTCGATGCAAAAATCGGTAAATCCGGATATATTTTTCTCAACTCTTCGAGCGTCTCCCTACCACCCATGCCGCCGGGAATCGTCAGATCGAGAATAGCGCAGGTAATCGGTGTTCCGTTCTTCCTTGCATCTAAGCAGAAGAGCAAGGTCTCCTCACCGTTTCTTGTCTTAATGACATTGTAGCCCATACTCTTGAGCATCTCACCGACAAGGTCGCGAATGAAACTCTCATCATCCATGACCACTATGTTTCCGCTGTATTCGTGCAGCAATGTGGTCGGCGCCTTTTCCAACACCGGGTGATCGGTCGATGCTCGTATAAAGAGAATAAAAACGCTGCCTTTTTCCGGCTCAGATTCGACGTCTATCAAGCCTTCGTGTTTCTGCATGATCGAATAACAGGTCGTAAGCCCGAGTCCGTATCCTTCGTGCTTGGTTGTGAAAAATGGATCAAAAATGTACTTTTTTATATCCGAATGAATACCAACGCCCGTATCGGCAATCGATACTTTGACGTACGGTCCGGCCTTAAGCGATGGGTGGTCGCCGGTTTGAAGTTCCACGTTTTCGGCGCTGATTTCAATCGTACCGCCCATAGGCATAGCCTGTATCGCGTTAATGACGATATTGTTGATCACACAACCGAGCTGGTTTTCGTCGAAATCGCATGGCCGTAGATCCTCCGCGATGCGAAACGTACACCCGACGTTGGATCCCGAAAGCGCGAACCTAGCGCTTTTAATAATAAACGGGCCTAGGTGTCCGGGCTTGCGTAAAGGCATGCCGCCTTTCGAAAACGTTAGCAATTGCCGGGTTAGATCCTTTGCTCGATCGAAAACGCCGAGCGCGTTATCCAGGTATTCGGCGATTTTTCGGTTTCCCGCGCTATTTCGTCGGGCTAGATCGATGAAACCGAACATGCCCGATAAAAGATTATTGAAATCGTGGGCAATACCCCCGGCGAGCAGACCTATTGAATCGAGCTTGTCTGCGCGTTGCGCGGCTTCCAGCAGTTTTTGTTTTTCCGTGGTGTCGCGAAACACCAATACCACGCCGATCGTGTTGTCGCGTTTGTCTTTAATAGGCGCGCCGCTGTCGGCGATGTTCCGCTCCGTTCCGTCTCTAGAAATAAGAAGCGATTGTTCGGGAAGATCCACCGCTTTTCCCAAAGCCAATATTCTAGCGACAGGATCTTCACATGGCTCGCGCGTGATTTTATTCATAACGTTAAAAACCGGACCCAGCGGCTTACCGAGTGATTCATTTTGCGTCCAGCCGGTAAGCTCCTCGGCGACTTTGTTAATTGCTGTGATAATACCTTTTGTATCGGTCGTTATTACGCCGTCGCCTATGCTGCGAAGAGTCGTGGCGAGCCGCTCTTTTTCCGCTGCAACGGCCTCCTCGGCTCGTTTGCGCTCCGTGATATCTGTGTGTACGCCTATCAATCCTACGATTTTACCGTTGTCGTCTTTTATCGCGTCGGCGCGGAGTAAAACCGGAAAGCGCCGCCCGTTTTTGTCGACCATTTCCATCTCTCCATGCCACGATCTTCCCGCCATAATGAGCTCGAAAACCATCCTGCCGTCGTCTTCGTTTGCGTACAAAGTCACGGGGTGCGCCTTGGTAACCTCTACGAGGGTATAACCGAACAGGCGATTAAAAGCCTCGTTTTGGTAGAAGTGTCGTCCGTCGGGGGTGGACATACCAATCGCATCGCCGGCGGCGTCGATAGCCGTCTTGATTTGCAGCGTTTCCTGCTCCGCCAGCTTGCGCTCGGTTATGTCATAAGCGGATCCGAGCGCGCCGATGGCTCTGCCTTGCTCATCAAATAGGGCTTTTGCGTTAAAGACCAAGTGGATTTCTTTACCGGATTTGCCGATATGGGTCGTTTCGTAGCCTTTCAGTCTTTTACCTTGAATGATCGACTCAAACGCTTTTTGGTCACGAGCACCGAATTCCGGAGATTGAAAATCGAAAAATTTTCTGCCTAGCATCTCTTCAACTTGGTAACCGAATGTTGTCGCCCATGCTTGATTTAGATAGATGTATCGGCCTTCAGAGTCACATTGCCAAATAAGATCCTGGGAAGTTTCCACCAGGTCCCGATACATTATCTGATGTTCGTATAATCCCGATAATTTATCCGGCTTCTTCTCCGTCATTTCCCGCCCCGTTTTCTAGACTAATGGATAGATATGTTCAGACTTTCGTAGTCAATTATCAAGCAAAATTGCTAGGAAGCTTAGAACTACTCGTGCCCAACCCTATCGCTCTTTCAGCAGATAGATCCTCGAATAATTCTATGCATTGTTAATTTGCCCGAGATAACTTCAATCGTTTTCTGATGACATCCTCCATAGGAACGCCGATTATAGATCGAAAGCACGACAATACGTTACCCGAAATCGCGATCCGGCTATAGATGTACATTCTCAAAGAGTCGTGGCGAAACAACCTGGGAATGCGACCATCCAGCGTCGCCCTCGGGGTCAGTATTGACCTTAACGTTGCAAAAAATCCGTCGGCGTAAACCGCTTTCGCTCGCGAAAAACGGCGCGAACTAAGCGCGTGCTCACTTTTTTTACCTCACTTAGGGTGCACAAAGCTCGGGTCCAAAAAAAGTTCCGCGCGCCCTTATTTCATCGGTTTTTCGCGTTTCCGCTGGACGTTTTTTGCAACGTTAAAGCAAACAGGATGCCTCGGGCTAAGCCCGCCGGTCGCCCAGGGGCGCGGGCGCGCTTTTCACCAGTCGACCGGGAGCGGGTACCTGTCGTTCCCCGTCGGCGAAACCGCGCTGCTGGCCGTGGTCAACGCGCCGTAATCGAGCAGGGGGAGATTGATCAACGAGCCGAGCGCCTCCCCACGGTGGAGCGCATAGACGCCGCCAGCCAGGGTTCGCTGCATCGGGTTCGTCGGGTAGCAGCCGACGGGAATCCCGAGAGGGTTCAGGCAATCCTCGGACCGGGGTTGCGTAGAGATCCGCACGACGATGCCATGCCCGGGTTCAATCGACCAGAGGGTCGGCCACAGCGGGATGTCTAGCTGAGTAGGCTCGCCCGGCGTCAGCGGCTGATCCTCGTCGAGTGCGAGAAACGGCCTGGCGGGCAAACCGTTTTTGTCCAGCCAGGACTTGTCGCTATCCGTCCGACGCAACGCGCCGAGGATACTGCCGCGACTGATCTTCGCCAGGTTGCCGTCCGGCGCCCGATCGAAGACTTCGATGACTAGCTGTAGATTGGTATTCGACGACGTGACATGGAGCCGCGCGGCCGGCGGGCCCGCCAGCATCGCGCCGTCGGCAAAAGGCTCGCTCGCGTACTCGATAAAATCACTCGGCTGGCCGGGCGCCACCCACGTCAACTCGTCCTGCCCCTCGGCTTTGTCTGCCGAGGCAGAAAGCTTTCCGGCGCTAGATAGGAAAAACGGCGTATACTTCTCGACAAGGGGATAGCACCTCGCATTGATCCAGCGCTTGGTGCCGCCGAGCTCCGCCAGGTGAAGAGGTGTCTTCGTGTCGGTGGGCAGGCCGGTGTCGATGCCCTTGATCCAGGTGTCGTACCATTGAAGCTGGATTCCCATGTCTAGCCCTCCGGCGTGTCCCCAGTCGCCGAGGATGACCTGGTACTTTCCGCTGACCTCCCGGCCGGATTTGATAGGCGCGCTCGCGGGGCGGCCGGCCGCGACATTCTGTAGCACCGTGTACAGCTCGAACGACCCAAGCGTGCCGGGTTCGTGCCAGCCGGCCCACAGCAAGGTCGGGATGTCCGCGCGGGCGATCGCGGGGGCGCGCGCGACCCGGTCACGCTCCCGCCAGTACTCTCGATAATAGGCCCTGTCGCCCCCCTCGGTCGCGTCAGGCGCCGCGAGGGCTAAGCCCACGAGCGTGGGGATGCCATTATCAAACGCCGTGTCGCGATAGAAGTCGCCGGACTCAAAGGCCGGAATCATAGCCTTGACCGGCGAATTCGCACCGAGCAGCGTCGCGGTTTCGAGTTGGTTGATTCCGAGTTGCGAGCAGCCCTGCAGACCGACCCTGCCGTCCGACCCCTCGAGATTCGCCTCCCAGGACACGAGCGCGGCGCCGTCCTCCGCCTCCCGGGGCGAGAACATGTCGTGCACGCCCTCCGAGCGCGAAGTCCCACGCACATCGATCGACGCGAAGATGTAGCCGTGGGTGACGAAGATCTCACCGGAAGCCGCGCTGAACACGGGGCCGTAGGGGTTTTGCGTGAGAATGACCGGAAACTCTCCGGCCGCGCGTTCGCCGGTACCGAGGTCCGTCGGATAGGAGACGTCGCCGACCAACACGACGCCATCGCTCATTTCGATCTGTACGTTGTTTTCGATGACGGTGCCGAAGGTCGGCTCGGGAACGGTCCAGCGTCCGCCGGGGTAGGGCGTCTTGGGCTCGTTCGCGGTATAGGTCACGATTTCCAAGCAATCCAAGGCCGGCGAGTCGTCGGTCGAAGTGTCGGCCGAGCTGTCACCCAAGTCCGCCACCGCGTCCGGGGCGTCCGCCCCTCCGCTGTCGACGGCGCCCTCAGCAGCCGAGTCCGACGCGCCGCCGCCGGCCGAAACGGACGAAGCGTCACCAGTCGAGGCGTCCGCATTTAAACCCATCGCGTCCGCGGCGGCGGAGGACCCACTCACACCTCCGGCACCTTCGGGCTGCGATGCCGAGGAAGCATCTTGCTTCGGAGAAGCGGCTGAAGCAGCCGGCTAGGCAACAAATCAAACGATTCTAGAGCACGGTATGAAACGTCTATAAACTCACGCGGATCGCGAGGTCAAATGGTAACTTTTCAAAAAGCTTGTTTCTAGACACGCAAGATTTTTCGCTGGTAGCATAGCGTTGAGAGGCCTAAGATGAGAATATGAACGCGATGTTCCTGATAGAGGCGCTAGTACGACAGACTATGGTTATTATCGCCACTTTAGCGACGGAGACCGGACGCCGCGCACCGTTAGCGCGCGTGGCGAACCGAGCTTTCACGGAGCTTGTGGCGGAATGTAGGGCTAACGGTCCAGGCAACAAGGTAGTCGACGATGTGTTCGGGATTGCGACGCGCACTTACCACTATCGCATGGCGCGTCTCGCGTTCGGTCTTTTTGTAAGCGGGTGCACGAAGTTTATGCCGAGCCGGCGCCCGACAGCAGCCCGGCGGCTCGGCGCGTCATCTTTTATGTCGGCCAGACAGTTCTACAAGACGAGGAGGACATCGATGACTACGTTTGATAAGAAACTCGCGGTTTGTGCTGTTGTACTCGTTATAGCGAACGCTTGCTTTGACGGTAGAGACGGACCGCAAGCCGACGGACATACAAATTGGCTCATGTGCCAGTCCTTCGAAGACTGCGAAATAAGCTTTCAAGCGGTGGATTGTAAGGACGGCTATTGCGTGGACAACGCGGGCGACCGGATCATGGCCGCGGCGAACGATTCATCGGCAGATTCCACCGTCGACGGTGACGCGAGCGAGGACGCTCACCAGGCCGGGGCCGGAGGCTCGGACTCGGGTTTAAGCCAGGATGGCACTGCCGGACATGCGGTTGACGCCGGAGGGGTTGGCGGTCAAAGCGGCGGCGGTTACGACGGTGGCGACCGCGACACCGGAGACCGCGATGGCGGCGGCGACGCGATGTTGGCGGGGCTTGTGGGGCGAACCTTCATGCTCGAGCGGTCGCGGGGCTTTAAGCCGGTCACCGGCACCACGGTGCGGCTGTCGTTTCGCGAGGGCGGCGAGCTTGGCTTCAGCGCGGGTTGTAACAGCCACAGCGGTTCGGTCGAGGTGCTGGACGGACACCTGTGGGTCGCGAGCCTGGGCGCCACGGAGATGGGATGCGCTGCGGAGTTGCACGACCAGGACAACTGGCTGGCCGCGTTTTTTACCTCGGGTCCGGCCGTAGCGCTGGACGGCAATCGCGTGACGCTCACCGGGAACGAGTCCACGCTGGTGTTTCTCGACCGCGAGGTCGCGGACCCGGATAGAGCTCTCGTGGGTCCGCTATGGACGGTGGACACTTTCTTCGAAAACGAAGCGGCCATGAATCTGCCGCTGCAGGACGGTCCAACCCTGCTGTTTAGCGATGACGGCAGCGTGAGCGTCGATACCACTTGCAACACGTCGACCGGCCGATATTCAGTGGCTGGCGGAGAACTGACGCTGAGCGAGATGGCCTACACCGAGGTGGCGTGTAGCGGATCTTCCGCCATCGCCGACGAGAAGGTCCAGGCGGTCATGCGCGACGGCACGCTCAGCTTCGAGATCGAGGCCGCAAGGCTGACCTTGATGCGTGGTGACTTGGGGTTAAGCGCTGGCACGCCCTAAACGCCGTCCCTTTTTACGCCGTTATTGCTTACCCGTTGGTCGGCGATACGATTTCGTTCTTCTGCGGCCGTCGAGGCCAAAGGCTGACGAACTCAGCCTTCAGCTCTCCCTTCACACGACGGATTATCAAATGGCTACAGGGCGCCTTGGGCGCGGCGTCATCGAGAATATCGTTGGACCAGTTGCCCAGATTAATATAGGTGACGCCTTCGCCGATCGATTCCATCGTCGCTTGATGAGTATGTCCCATCACCACGAAACGCGCGGGTAATAGCTGGCTCACGCGTCGCGCGCTTTCTTTAATCGCGTCCTTTGGATCAAATACTCGGCTGCGTCTAATCCACAAAGTGATGGCGAAAACGCCGACCGCCGCCAAAATCGGAATAAGCCACAACGGTCCGAGCCTGAAGGCTAATAAAAGTACGAGTAAAAGTCCCAGGCCGAGGCTCGATAGGATAACGTCGAGAAACACGCTGCGTAAAATTGAAGAGACGCGAGCGGTAACGGGTTTTGCCCACAGAGAAACCATTCTGCGCAACTTGTCTATACTGATATGAAAGCGCTGCGCGATCTGTTGCATCGTCCGTTCCTGTTCAGTTCGAATCTTTTGAGCGCGCTCGCTGAGCTGGGCTCGCCAGCTGCGAAACATCTGCACTACCGCGCGTAAGAAGCGATAGAAGAGACGCATACATCCGATAAATCCTAACGAAAATGCGATCCGGAAATAATGCACGACGGTCTTTTTTTCGTGGCCCTCGGTGGTAAACCCGCGTGTCGGCCTGACGATGAATCGCAGTAAGATGTCCGAAAACGAGTAGGCTAGACGCCGCGGGTCTAAGGGTGATAAAGGAACAAGGCCGGTCTGGTGGGCGCAGGTCTCATCGTATTGGTGGCCGTGCTCGACGTAGAGCTGCTCTTTGACGTAATAAAACCATTGAGGAAATTCGACCAAAGATTCGAAACGCTTACGCGCCTCCCGGTCGTCGTCGATATCGGTATGCGCCAAAAGCTCATCGATAAACGCGCGGCGCACCGGCTCCCAATAAAAATCGACGTCGTGGTTTCCCCTGACCAAGACGAGGCGATGGCCCGCCGAGATAAATTGAGCGAGTTTGCGAAATACCAGGGCGTGACGCCTAGCCACCGCGCGTATTTTATATACCGCATGATCCGCCGCGCTTCCGAGTCCATGCTCGATTTCCTCCGGCGATAGCGGCGTTCGCAGCTCGACATCCTTCGCCGCGACAATCGACATTCCGGCGAAGTCGACCAGGTCGCCCGCGATGATTAGCGTCCAGGAGCATCCCGGCTCACTGTGATTGCGGTAATGATCCAGCATACTCGAGAGGTCATAGTCGATTTGAAGCACACGAGTAAGGCGTTCGGAGGTCCAGGGGCGCGCGTGTTGCACAAGGTCCGAGCCGAGATGAATGTCTGAAAGAATAAGGTATTGAGTGGTTGGATGTGTTACAGAATCAAACATGGCAAACCCGAGCGTCCGAGGACGAAACGATACCCCGTTTGCGTCCACCCTCAGGTTGCAAAAAAAGTCGAGCGGAAAGGGAAAAGAAACGACGAAGATAAGCGCGCGCGGAACTTTTTTTGAACCGAAACCTCAGCAGGCTGGTTGAAATAACGTCGCCGCGACCCGGTGCGGCCGCAACTGGCAAGGATATTTCGAACAGCCCTCTTACCATACACGCGGCGGAGTACCGCTTCCAATAGAGGAATTACTCTTTTAAATAATTATATATTTTTAAATAAGTGCAAGTCCATTAGGCTAGAGTTTCGCCATTTTTTGTAGTGAGGCCGAGGATTTTGCCTCGAACCGATTTTACGAAACCGGAGTGATGGCAGCGCTATTTCGAGGAGTTCGCGGAATCGGATCGATACGAATGTGCCGTGAAGATGGGATGCCACAAGTGAAGTTGTTTTTACGCGAGCCCTTAGCGACGTTATCGGCAAAAACACAAAATATCTGAGCCGCTTGGAAGTCCCGGGGCGCCTAAGGTATATTAGATAGTCATGCCGAGCGCGTTTAGCCGGTCCGATCGAAACCATATCCGTCTAATCAAGCCTGCTGCGGAGCAAAAGCCGGACGATGAGGCGCTCGTACAAGCTGCGCGGGCGCGGTCAGCGTTTGGAGCGATACAGATATGGCAGCGCTACTCGACCTTAGTGCGAAGAATCCTACAACGTTCCCTCGGGCCGTCGGTCGACGTCGAGGACGCGCTTCAGGAGACCTTTCTGCGTTTATTTCGCGATATCGAAAGCCTACGCGAGCCGACCGCCCTAAGAAGCTTCCTGATAGGAATCGCGCTGCACGTCGCCACGAGCGAGCTTAGAAGGCGGCGCGCACGCCGCTGGTTGTTGTTGTCGGACGATGGCGTGCTTCCCGATTCCGAAACGATAACCGAGGCCCACCATCTGGAGGAAAGGGAAGCGCTCCAAAGGCTGTACCGCGTGCTCGAACGGATTGACACCCGCCGGCGCCATTTCTTCGTATTACGCTATATCGAAGGTCTTGAGCTCGGCGAATTATCGACCGTCATGCGCTGTTCGCTCGCTACAACCAAGCGACGAACCGCCGACGCCGCGCGCAGGGTATGCCGACTAGCGGCTGAAGATCCGGTACTTGCGCCGTACCTGACGAGGAAGAGCTGATGCGTTTCGAGCTCACCGATTACGACCGTGGCGCGTCAAACCTGGGGCGTATTGCCAGTCGTCTCGACGGTTCGACCAGCCAAACCGAGGATAACGCGGGACGCCGACGCTTGCTCGTAGCGCTCAGCGCTCAGCGCGGTTTAAGGCGTCGTTGGGTGGCTATGACAGCGGTCGCGGCGCTGCTTATAGCGACGGCGCTCGGTGCGATGCTACTGCAGGAGCGACCCGAAAGCATCAAATACAGCCTATCGGGTTCCTCCCTTCAAATCGAAAATGAATGGATCGCGGCAGACCGAGGGTCGGGATGGTTGCGCTTTTCGGAGGGTTCCGAGATCAAGTTGATACGAGGCAGCAAAAGCCGTGTGGCCGAGCTTACGCCCCACGGCGCGCGCCTGGTTCTCGCATCCGGAATGCTTCGAGCTCGCGTGGTTCACCGTCCGCGCGCCCGCTGGCAGGTCGGTGCCGGACCGTATTCGATCGATGTTTCCGGAACCGCGTTTGACGTTGATTGGTCTATGAGAGACAGTCGACTCGAAGTGCGCCTACACGACGGTAGCGTGCTGGTTCGAGGACCGTCGCTACAACAGGGTATTCGGTTAATCGCCGGGCAGCGATTGGTAGCAAGCGCACGAACCGGTCGCGCGGAACTGTCTACGCTCGCGCCGACCAAGGACATGGAAGACCCGGCTGTGGCGCCATCCTCAGTAGCGCAACCGCAGAGTTTCGCGCCGTTGCGCCCGGCGCCGAGTTGGTCTGAGCTACTCACCCGCGGTAGTTTTCATGCGATACTGTCGCTGGCCGAGGCCCGAGGTATCGAGGCCACCTTGCGTCGGGGATCGCTTGCGGATATTGTGGCGCTTACCGACGCGGCACGCTACACCGGAGAGCGCGCGCTGGCGCGTCGCGGTTTACTGACACAACGCGCCCGCTTCGCCCGATCGGCTGAAGCCCGCGCCGCTGCCTTTTTGTTAGGCCGCCTAGCCGATGACCAGGGCGAATCCGAACAAGCCCTGCGGTGGTATGAGAACTATCTGCAGCAGTCACCGCGGGGCGCCTTTGCCGCAGAAGCGCTCGGGAACCGGCTCGTGGTCTTAGTGCGCTCCGGCAAAGCGAACGAGGCTCGCGCGGCCGCGATAGCTTATTTACGTCGCTTCCCGCGAGGCGCGCACGCCGTCTATGCGAACGAGGTACTGCGGGGTCCATGAAGCTTTGGCTTGCGGTGCTCGTGTCTTTGTTCGCGATCTGCATTGCGGCGTTGCCGAGGTCCGTTCGGGCTGAAGCCCAACGCTCTCTAATAGCGATCGTGCGCACCGATTCAAACGACCCTCTACTGCGAGACGCGAGCATGCGTCTACGCGCGGAGATCAAGAGTGCCGGTTTCTCGGTGGTAGAGGTCGACCGCGCTCCGGGCGGTCCGCGTAGCGAGGTGGAGCGCGCCGAAGGAAACAGTCGTTGCTTCGCCACGGTCGCGCTTCATCGAGCCAGTTTAGGCGCCTTTGCGGATGTTTGGATCAGCGATCGCCTCACGGGTAAGACCGTGGTGCGAAGGATTGAGGTGAGCGGGGCGAGCAACGCGGCGGCCGTGCTCGCGATTCGCGCGCTCGAGCTGTTGCGCGCGAGCTTGCTCGAGGTATCCGAACCGCCACGCTCGACCGAGCCCGAGGTTAGACCCCCTCCTGACGTGATGCAATGGATGGCACCGATACTTCCACGACGAGCAATCGGGGACTACGATATTTTTGCCGGGACGGCACTCGGGGTGAGCGCGTTGGGGCTTCACGGCACGGACGGTCTCGGCCTTGCCGTCGGTCCGAGCCTGCGTATCTCGCAAGGTTTCGGCAGCCGCTGTTTCGCGAGGCTTTCTTTGGCGGGTCCGCTATTCGGTCCCGAGCCGACGCGCGTAGAGGGCCGGGCAACCGTTCGACAGGAATTCGCCGCCGTGGACTTTGGTTTAGCCACGGACGCCCGTCCTTTTGGCGTATTCGGGTGGATCGGCCTGGGTATGTATCACCTGCACGCGGCGGGGTCGGTTTCAGGTCGATATCGGGCGACGACTGACGACGTCTTATCATTCTTGTCGAACGCCGGAATCGGCGCCATGGCTCGGGTTGAGTCTCGCATTACCTTGACCGCTGAGTTCGGAATTCTATGGTTAGTGCCCTATCCCGTGGTGGTAATCGCAGACAACGACGTGGGAAGCGCGGGAAGACCCTCTTTTGAGATGGCAGTCGGCGTGCTGGTCGGGCTGTAACGCGGATTTGCCGCGCGAGCGGAGCTGATTTTTTTGTAAGCGTTCAGGGGTCAAACAAGTCGGCGGCCAATTCGCCCGTAAAACCGAGCGCGCCCGCAGGGCCGGCGAGGATGGTA
>JAFGIB010000212.1 GCA_016929805.1 Deltaproteobacteria bacterium
GCGTTTCCGCTCGACGTTTTTTTGCAACGTTAAGGTTCAGCATGTGTCTCTCGAACGGTAACCGTTCAGGGGGGTACTGCTGTTTGACTACGACGGCGGCCAATTCATCCCGTAAAACCGAACGCGCCCGAGGCGCCGGTTCCGATCTTACAGGATAAATGGGCGTCCGATGTCGCCAAACAGCACTATCACCGTGAACGAATACCCTTCAGCAAACGCCTTTCGGGAAGGTACCGCAAAGGGCTACGTACGGAGCGGTCGAAGGTGAATTCCCAGGGATTCCGCTATCTTTTTTGCGATCGGCCGGGGTATGTCATTCAAACGCCTTTCGACTTCGGCGCGGGCTTGAGCGTGGGGCTCGCCCTTAAGGACCGGAAGAATCAGATCTGTCCAGCGTTGCAGCGTCTTGCCATCAGCGCCCGAAAGCGCACGTTCGAGAACGTCTATCAATCGCTTCTGATACGCGATAGACGCATTACAAAGGGCGACGAACGTACGAACGGCTCCGTCTTTCCCGATTTCGGACAACGAATCAAAGGTATTGGTCAGAAGATCCAGATGTTTCGCTACCTTAGCGGGCGCGATGCGCGCGATGTGAGGTAACGCGTTCGCGCAGGTTTGTACGACTCTGCTCTGATCCGACGAAAGCAAGTTTATTAGTTTCTCGATATAAGACACCATGAGATCCGGCTTACGAGCGGCGATCTCCTCGACGATTCGCGCTGCTTTGGTTGAGGTCGTTTTACTCGTGTCCTCCAACGCCGTCATAAGGCTCTCTAGATTGGGCTCAGCACTAGCTTTAATTATCTCTTCCGCGATAACTCCCGCGGTACTAGGCTTTTTTTGGTTGCTTTCGTTCATATTCGTATCGTGTTATAGCAACTCTTCGCTGTTTTGCGTTAAGCAAATAATCGCGACGCCTCTTTAGAGCTTGAATTCGTAGCGATAGAGTAAGGCAAACGCGGTCGCTACCCAACAGATCGAACTGTTGGGGCGATAGTTTACCTTAACGTTGAAAAAACTCCGTCGGCGTAAAACGCTTCGCTCGCGAAAAATAGCGCGAACTAAGCGCGTACTCACATTTTTTTTGGACCTCACTTAGGGTGCACTAAGCTGCGGCCCAAAAAAAGCTCCGCGCGCCCTTATTTTATCGCTTTTTTAGCGTTTCCGCTCGACGTTTTTTGCAACGTTGAGGTTTACATCCGATTCGGCGCTTCGATACCTAGAAGCGCTAGGCCTCGCTTGATTTGACGACTAACGATGCTCGACAGCAGTAAGCGGGTCGTACGCTGTTTAGGTTCTGCCTTTAATACGGGGCATTGTTCATAAAAAGAGCTGAACAAACGTGCAAGTGAATATAGGTGGTCGCAGATCAGGTGCGGGTAGCTTGTCTCGGCGGCCTGATGGATCGTATCGGCAAAACAGATAAGCTGTTTCGCCAGCGCTATCTCCGTATCGTGTTCGATATAGAGGGGGGTGTCGGTCATCAGCGACTTGGGTTCGATGCCCCCTTTGCGAAAAACCGCTTGGATACGCGCGTGGGCGTACTGCAGATAGGGACCCGAGTTACCCTTAAAAGAGATCATTTTGTCCCAATCGAATTGGTAGTCGCTCAATCGGTTCTGTTGTAGATCAACGTACTTTATCGCGCCGATGCCTACTATCGGGGCGAGATCGGAGATTTGCTGCGCGCTTAGATTTAGTCCTTCGCATCGCATGCGCTCGGCGGCGCGCTCTTCGGCCCTATCTAGCAGCTCGGAAAGCGAGATCAGATTTCCTTCTCGCGTCTTGAGCGGTTTATTGTCGGTTCCGAGCACCGATCCAAAGCCTATGTGCTCGAGACGCATGGTTACGCCTAACTTCGCCATCACGGCGAAAAGCTGGCGAAAATGCAGCGATTGTCGCTGATCGACCACGTATAACACCCGATTCGCTAGAAGGTGATCGCGGCGATACAGGGCGGTCGCGATATCCGTTGTCGCGTATAGAAAAGCCCCGTCTTTTTTTTGTACGATCAAGGGGGTCTTTAGCGCGGCCAGCTCCGAAATATCGTCAAAAAAAACGCAGACCGCTCCCCCGTCTTCTCTCGCGATTCCTCGTTTTACGAGATCCGCAACAACGTCGTCGAGCATATCTTGATAGAAGCTCTCGCCCAGCCAAGTATCGAACGAAACGCCCAACCGTCCGTAGATACGCTCAAGCTCGACCCGAGAGGTTTCCAAGAAGCTTTTCCAGATCTCGCGGTTTTCGCCGTCACCGGCTTGAAGCTTGGCCAGCTCCAAGCGCGCCTGATCAGCTACCGCTTCATCCTGCTTCGCGGCGGCGTTGGCAAGCTTGTATATGCGGCCGAGCTCTTCGATGGGATTACGTTTCAATTCATCCCGGGAGCCGAAGCGGCGCATACCGACTATTAATAAGCCGAACTGGGTGCCCCAATCACCCAGGTGGTTGTCTCCAATCACCTCGTGCCCGACGAAGCGCAACAGACGAATCAAAGCGTCGCCGATGATGGTAGAGCGTAAATGGCCGACATGCATTTGCTTGGCGATGTTCGGGCTCGAGAAATCGACCACGATCTTATCGGCCTTTTCGACCAAAGGTACGCCGTCGCGCTTCGCGTCCGCTCCCATCGACCTGAGTTGTTTGCAAATCCAGTCGAGGCTGAGATGCAGGTTAATAAAGCCGGGTCCGGCGACCTCCGCCCTGCTAATCGCTTCTTGGCTCGCGAGATTCTCCGCGATCGATCGCGCGAGCTCGCGCGGAGGCTTTCCCGCTATCTTCGCCAGCGGCATGACGCCGTTGATCTGATAGTCACCGAACGATGGGTCCTTGGCGCGACGCAGCAAAGCCGGAGCGGCGACGCCTGACGCTTTCATAATCGCCTCGGCCGCGAGCTCATCGAGATAATGTTCGATCCGCATGCAGCGCTTCTACGGCCTTTCGCCGAAACGGTCCACGAGAAAAATATCTTCTTAAAAAGCGGTGGCGAATCGCCGCGAAGTGTACCTTAACGTTGCAAAAATTCCATCGGCGTAAACCGCTTTCGCTCGCGAAAAAGCGTACGAACTAAGCGCGTGCTCACTTTTTTTGAACCTCACTTAGGGTGCTCTAAGCTGCGGTCCAAAAAAAGTTCCGCGCGCCCTTATTTCATACGCTTTTTCGCGTTTCCGCTCGACGTTTTTTGCAATGTTAAGGTGTAATTTTTTAGTCTCGGAACGACATCAAAGGTATAATCCGACGGCAGCTCACCTCGTCAGCGCGTTTAGTCCTTCAAGATAATCTCGTTGAAAAGCTCATCGAACTCGTCGATCTCGTCGCTATGTTTCGGCGGTTCCGAGGTGCGTTTTATACGGTGTCTTATATCTCGATAGTGCGGATCTCTGCGCGCAACCTTTTGGAAGTTCGTTTGCGCCCGCTCATAGTCTTCGATCAGCTCGTAAGCGTTACCGAGCTCGAAATGGATAACCACCTCGTCTTCTTCGGTACGATTAGGAGATCGTAGCCCTGCTTCGAAATTACTAATTCCTTCTTGGATTTCGCCTTTCGCCAAATGGCAAAGTCCGAGCATCGTATAGGCCTTACAGCTTAAGCGTTCGTCTTTTAGACAGATCTCGAATTCCCGAATAGCCAGGTCGTGCATCTCCGTTTCCATGTACGCGATACCGGATTCGTAATGCGTATCAGCGAGCTGCGCTTCTTCCTTCTCATCCCCTCGATCTTCCTTCTCTGGTTCGACCTTAGCGGGAATCGCGGCGTTGGTTTCGATCTGGCGAAGCTTGTCGAGTAAAATCGGCTGATTCGGATAAGATTCCAAAGCGTCTCGAATCGTGTTACACGCTTCTTGCGGGAGTTTTTGATCCAAATAGAAATCGATCTCTTCAAAGACGTCGCGCAATTCCGCCGGTAACGCTTCTGCTCGCGACGGTTCGGCTGGTTTTGAAAAGGCCCCCTTGATAACCGTTCTTTCGCTGGTGTCGAGTCGCAGCGGCTCAATAGCCGTTTTGGTTGCGGCGCGATTTTCTTCCGGGATGAAACTGTCTCCGCCGAGCGCGGCGAGTGCTGTATTATCGCTTTCGGCGGCGTTTTCAGGTATCGAGAGCGCCTCTAGCTCGGCCCTGGCTCGCTCGTTGGTCGGATCGATTTCGATGATTTCCACTAGAAAGTCAGCGGCAGCAGAACGGTCGCTATTTTCGACGAGCGCAGCGAGCAGAAAAAGCTGGTTTGTGGCCTCCGTCGGGTCTCCTAAATCGATATAGAGATCTTTAAGTATTTTTCTCGCGCCGACGTGATGCGGATCAAGCTCCAAAACCTTGTCGATAAGAGACAACGCCTTGTCATGCAGGCTATAACGAATAAAAACATCACATTCGTTCATAAGTCGATTGATTTGAGATTCCGAGGAGGGCGCGGACGGGACCTCCACGCCTAAATCCGGCATTTGCTTGACAACGCTGGCGGACGCGGGAGGAGCGAACGAGGATAAGGTAACCGGAATTTCTTCCGAGCTGTTCATCGATCGATTCTCTTCCGTCTCGCTGTCCAGAAAGAGAAGGTCATCGTTGTCGTCGGTTCTTTTGCTTATTTCCTTCGGGTCCGACTTCTCTTTCGGAACGATCAATTGTGGCTTTTCGCTTTTCGGTGTTTCTGAACTCGGAGCATGGGGCTTGCTCGCGATTTCAGCTAAACCGCTTTTCGCTTCCTCATCATTCGGGTTCAGCTCTAGGACTCTTCTGAGGATCTCCGCTTGCTGTTCGTGCTGTTCGGAATCAGCATGAAGTCGCGCAATCTCTTTGTACACGGATAGCGTTTTGGGTATTTGGCGGACTGCGAGAAATCCATTCGCGATCATCTCGAGCGTTTGAATATCTTTAGGATTCGCCTTGAAGCAGGTTTGCAGCTTAACCAGAGCCCGTTTGGGGTCTCCACGTTCCAGATACAGTTTCGCGAGCTCACGCGCGAGTTCGACGTCATCAGAGCGGAGATAAAGCAGCCTTTCCGCTACCTTGAGGTAGTCTTCGATGTTTCCCTGCTCTTCGAGCACGCGCGCCGCGCCTTCAAATGCGTTTGCGGCTTCTTCGGTCTTTCCCTCCCTGGAGAGCGCCTCCGCGTATTTGACGTGTATCGGCACGTTTCTCGGGTCGATTTGAACCATTTTCGTCAGCGTAGGCATGATCTTATCCTCGAGCCCGAGCTGCTCTTGGACCTCGAGTAGCTGTTCGTAAGTGACGAACGCATCGCTGACGAGCGACAATAGCTCATACATTCCCGCGAGTTGTTCCAAAGCTTGAAGCTGTTCGGGATCGAGTTTAAGTATCTGCTTGTAGACCGCTACCGCTTTTAAGAAAAAGCCTTGCCCAGCGTATTGGTCGGCGACTTGATAGTAGACAGCGCAGGCGCCTTGAATATCTCCCTTTCGCGTATAGACGTCGCCGATTTTTAGCAGCGTCCGCGGGTCCTTCGGGTCGTCTTCTACCAGCTTTCGATATTCCGCGATGGCCTTATCCAATAGGCCTTTCGCCAGGAATTTTTGTGCCGATTCAAGTACTTTCGCGCGGTCGATGCTCACGAGGAGAGGCCTAACGACGTTGAGGTGGATTGCGAGCCCCTATGGGCAAGGCCTCGTCGTACTGAGCATCTCGTTGCCCAGTAGAAACGAGAATATCCTATTAAGTTTACGGTTGCCGCTGATAACCGGTCAAGTAAGGGGAATTCTAGCATCTTATAACGGAGGCGGCCGAGCGCAGAGTCGGCCCGCAGCGTTTTACTATGATGCGTTGACTTCTTAGGTAGACTGTTGTCCCGAAGTGTGCGCGCGAGACCATGATCGTTGGCTTTAAAAAGATGGTGGCGCAACGTCCCGGGAACAAGCTGTTTGGGACTCGATACGATACAAAAATAGAAATTGAAGGCTCGCCTGAGCTATCCTTCTTCTGAACGCCGCCGGTTATCGAGTCACCACCTCCTCCGGACAAGTCCGATTATTGACGGTTGAAAAGAGACTATCACTCGCTCTTTTAAGCGAATAAACCGATCTCACATCTATCACGGGTATGCCGCTCGTCGAATGCGCGGGCTCTCGGGGCGAATCGGCCGCCGACTTGTCTGAGGCCTGAAAGTTTACGTTTTTTTAGGTGTGAAAGGATACGGAAAGCATTCGCGGGCCGGCTCACGAATATCCTATGCGTTTGTCGACCTTCTCGATCTAGTAAGCGCCCGGCACCGATATCATACTCGATCTTCCCATCCGGCTATTTCAATCCCTCGATGAGTTGCTGCGCGTTCATTCGAAGTAAAAAACGCGCCTTGCCAAAATTCCCGCCGGGCCTAATCAGCAGGGCGACAAAATATTCGTCATTCAGCAAACGGATTACCGCGGTCATACGTTCGGCTTGAATCGCCATCTCTCGGGTCTCCCCGATATTTAGCGATTCAGTCGCCTGTTTTACATTTCCGAGTATCACGCTGTACTCCATCCCAATATCTTCGGCGTTAAATTCGCCTTCTTGTTTAGAGTAGCTTTCAACCGTAATGCCGTCGAATCCCATAAGAATGCTCGAAACTCCGCCCTCCGTATTTTCTACGACTTCCTGAAGTACGTTTTTGAACATGGCTCCTCCAACAGGCAACTCTAGCCCGCATTCCTGACTTCTCCGGCGTCGGCGAAAGCCGCGGGCGAACGGATACCGAGTCTACTACGGGTTGAAAGAAAGAGGCAGAAAGAAGACTCAATTTTATCGTAACCGTTCAGTTGGGTACTGCTGTTTGACTACGACGGCGGCCAATTCATCCGGTAAAACCGGCTTTCGTCCTCGCGCCGGCTCGTCAGGTACAGCAAGTACCATCCTCGCCGGCCCTTTGGGCGCGCTCGGTTTTACGGGCGAATTGGCCGCCGACTTGTTTGCCCCCCTGAACGCTTACGGTACAGCAAGTACCATCCTCGCCGGCCCTTTGGGCGCGCTCGGTCTTACGGGCGAATTGGCAATCGACTTGTTTGAGACCTTAACGCTTACATTTTATCCGTCTCCAGTTGACCTTAACGTTGTAGAAAATCCGTCGGTGTACAGCGCTTCGCTCGAAAAAAAAAGGCGCGAACGAGGGATGTGCTCATTTTTTGTGGACCTCACTTCGAACGTACTAAGCTGAGGAACAAGGAAATCTCCGCTCGCCCTTATTTCCTAGCTTTTTTAGCGTTTTCGCTCGACGTTTTTTGCAGCGTTAAGGTTGACATCTGGTTGTTGAACTGTACACCTTGGCGTCTTAGAGACCCACTCGTAGCAAAAAGCGGACGTGGCGGAAATGGCAGACGCGCCAGACTAAGGATCTGGTGGGATAAAACCCGTGGAGGTTCGATTCCTCTCGTCCGCACTAGAAAATGATCCAACGATATCCATTTGGTACTTAGTAGCCCGGTTTTTACCGGGTTTTTTATTATAGCACGTCCTATATAGTCCAACAAACGACATTGAGATTCAAGTATTTTAGGTATAGAATGAGGGATATTAAGAAAAAAGACGCTTCTGATGTCAAAAAATATCCCTCAGAGTCTCTCGGACGCCCGTATTCGTAGCGCGAAGCCAAAAGAGAAATCGTATAAGTTGTTCGATCGGGGTGGACTTGGGTTGTACCTATTAGTCAACCCTCACGGAAGCAAGCTGTGGTTACTAAAATACAAGTTCGAAGGCCGTGATAGATTAGCCAGCCTTGGGAAGTACCCGGTCATCACGTTATCGGAAGCACGTAAACGAGCGCTAGAGCTACGGCGCCAAATCGAACAGGGCATAGACCCTAACGAGGCGAAGCGGACCGCCAAAGCAGAAAAATACACCTTTGAAATCGCCGCCAGGGAATGGATAGCACAAAACGTCTCTAAGTGGACGCCTCGCCATACTCAGAAGGTTTCGAATTGGCTTGATCGGGATGTCCTACCCTGGCTCGGGTCAAAACCAGTAGGATCGATTACCACGCCTGAAATACTGACCGTCCTACGTCGCGTCGAAACTACCGGTCACAACGAAAAAGCGCACTGCATTCAAGAGTACGTAGCGAACGTTTTTCGGTACGCCGTACGGTGCGGGCACCTATCTCATAATCCGGCAGCCGACCTGCGCGGGGTTCTCGTACCGGTAAACGTCAAGAGCTATGCGGCGATTACCGAACCGAAAGCTGTAGCCGCCTTGATGAGAGCGATCGACGGTTATCAAGGCAACTTCGTTGTACGATGTGCGATTCGGTTAGCGCCTCTGGTGTTTCTTCGCCCTGGCGAGCTCAGGGGCGCGGAATGGTCCGAGTTAGATCTTGATTCCGCAACTTGGCGTATACCGGCCCGTCGAATGAAAATGCGTCGCGATCATGTCGTTCCGCTGAGCAGGCAAGCTATCGCAATCTTCGAAGAGATTAGACCGCTCACAGGCCATGGAAAGTTCGTGTTCCCGTCGATACGAACAGACGAGCGCTGTATTAGTGAAAACACGATCAATAGCGCTTTGCGACGACTTGGATACGCGCATGATGAAATGACGGGTCACGGTTTTCGAAGTATGGCGTCGACCTTGCTGAATGAACTCGGCCATCGACCGGATTTGATTGAACGCCAACTTGCGCATAAAGAGACTGGGGTTAGGGCGGTTTATCATCGCGCGGAACATTTAGAAGCACGGCGCTCTATGATGCAAAAATGGGCGGATTACCTCGACTCATTGAAAGCGGGCGGGGAAGTGATCGGGATCAATAGCGCCGGGTAGTAATACGGTCAGCCAGTAGACCTGACAATATATGACGATACCATACGTAGGACTAGTCGACGTGTATAAAATACGCAGTCGCCGGATTATTGCTTTAAATATCCATCTAAAATATATTTTTTCTCGATTTCTAACCCCTGGATCTAAGTCGGTTTTTTACCTTGCTCCAAATCTCAACTTTAGTTATATGTTAAGTTGAGTGATCGGTGCGTCACTTGAAGATAGAACGGGCATTTGAAGATAGCTACCGAATTACATGGTTTCTTTACGTGGAGGACGAGACGAAAACATGTAAGGTGCGAAACTATCTTGATAAAAGACCGCCGGAGGCTCGCAATAAACTTATTGCTCGAATGAAGCAATTCGCCGAACAAGGAGACTGGAACACGCGAGTTGGTTTTATAAAACGATTGGACTTACCGGATTACCTAGCTGACGTAACCATTTACGAAGTTAAGGTTAAGCATAGTCAAGACCGTTTATTGTTTATACGACATCGTGACGACGCAATAGCACTTGATGCTATGCAAAAGCAGGATGATTGGAGTAAGAAAGATCATCGCGTGCTTGAAAAAACTGTGAAAACTGCACGAGGAATTTTTTCGCGTTATCATGGAGGAAATAAAAGATGAAAAAGGGGACCAAAGGACTTCTTGACCACTATGAACGCTCTTTTGATGAGGAACTCGACTTCGCCGAAGAGATGGCGATGGCTCAAACCGCGCTTTTTCTTGCCGCGCTTCTAGAAGAAACTGGGATTTCGCAGCGCGAGCTCGCCGAACGTATCGGGGTAAGCGAGAGTCGTATATCACAGATTTTGGACGCAGATAGTAATCCGACGGTAAGGACTATGGCGCGTATCGCTAGAGCACTGGATCACCATGTTCGAATCGAGTTCACGGCGCAGCTAGAAGTAGATAAGGCGCAACGATGGCCAACGCTGCCGAATTCTGTCTGGTCTAGCGAGTCGGTATCAGTTGCGGATGACTTTGTCGAAGCAGTAAACGATAACAACCATAAAGTCGCGGCGTAGAGTATATGGCAACAAAAAAAAAGGACAAGAATGTTCGGGTCGAGTACAACAATATAAAAGAAGTTAGTAGCGTCGTAAGCTTGCGCGATGTTTTTTTGGTCTCTTCGCATTGGGAATCGTTTTTAAGTTTGCATTCGACCGGTTTCGAATCGAATAATAAGTTTTTTAATTTTAAGTTACTAGATGCGACCTGGAATTTCGACGTGAGCTCTAAAACGTTGGATATTCAATTAACCTATCAACTGATCGCTGAAGAGAAGTCCGAGATAAAGCGACAAAAATCGAATGTCCGATTGTTTGAAATGCAGTTCGGGTGGCTCGTAGTATTTAGCGTTCCGGAAACGTTCAAACCAACAAAACCAAAAGTAATGGCTGATTTTACCGTAGTAAACGGACAATTGAATGCGTTTCCATACGTTCGACAATTTGTTCACGAAATGACGACACGCGCTGGCTGGCCGCCTCTCGTTTTACCGACTTTTCTCCTTCCCGCCCATAGAGAGGCTCATCTCGGATCACGGCGAAAAGCGACTCGACGTTCGAAATGATTTCGATACCATAGACCGCAGCGATCGGCTAATGCCGCGTAGCTATTAGCCTTTTCAAATATTCGTATTCTCGATAAACCGTTTTTTCGCACCGTTACAACGCAAAACAACGTCTGCTACGGTTTGAGTTGGGCCTAGGTCGGGACGACCTAAAACGCCGGGAGTCGAGCCGCGACGTAACAATGGGCGGATCATTTAGACAGGTTTAAAGCCGGAAACAAAGATATTGTTTTGAAGTAAGAACAAACTCTTTGTTTAGCCGTTCAGTTCTGCGACTTACCCATTCATAAGCACTATTTTAATCTTCCAGCCATATAACTCTACCTGTTAGTAAGCGCTATTATATTTTCCGGTTCCAAAACTATAGGTGCTCACAAATATTGTTTTAGTTTATAGCACTGCGTTGTTTGCATGTAGATACAACTAAAACAACGTTTCGAATAACTCTACAAAATATTATTTATAGTCATAAGACCACTTATATTTTATTAATAAGTCTAATAAAGTGTAGGTCCATAGGCGCACCGTCGCTTTTGATGAAAATATTCATTGACAGTCGTCAAGGTTTTCTCAAGAGTGACAGGGTACGAGGAGATGTACCTATGTCTAGCGATATCCAAGAATTACGATTATTGCGTCTACGCGAAGTCCTACGACTTTATCCGGTTAGTAGGTCGAGCTGGCTCGAAGGCGTTCGACTAGGTCGATTCCCTAAGCCGGTTAGACTAAGCGAACGATGTGTTGCTTGGCGATATTCCGATATTAAAGCTCTATTAGAATCGCTCGCCGTTCCAACGGAATAAGCTGTGGCAACGATTAATCTAATAAGGCGTCATCTCGATAAAAGCCAACAAAGTATGTGCGCAGCGAAACTCGCCAAGCTGCGACGAGGTAATCCAAAACCGCAAGGTCTGGAAAGTCGGAATAAAGAGGAACCAAATACATCAATTGATGGATTATCACAAACGGAAGCAGCGCGTATAATGAATGTAAGTAAGGGCTCTGTTGAACGCGCAAAGACTGTTCTCGATAAAAGATGGTAAGCACCGCGTTGAGGTAAATGTAGTTGCGGGGAAACGCTGATCGAGTACGGCACGGGCGAGTAGTGCCCTTCATGATCCGCCCGAAAGCTCCAAAGAACCACGGGGTAGTCCGCCAAAAGGGGATAGAGTCGCTACGTTCAGACGTCTGCAGACCGCATCGCCTCTCAAGGCTATTTTGAGCCCGCAATTGAGTAGGCGGAAGTGGGATATTTTGGGGAAGATATCGAGTATCTACCCAAAAATCAATCTAACTAAAAGAATACGCTTATTGAACAATAAAAACAAAATATAACGCCGCTTCGCTAATCTTTACGGTATTTATATTATTCATATAATAATAATTGTTTTCATATTAGATAAGCCTCAAGCAAGCGGTTGTTTCACCTTATTTATGCCTATAACTTCAATATAGATTAGGTATAACTCCACTATTCGAGCATTATGCCCCGTTTTTTGCGGGTTTTTGGGGGTTTTCATAAGGAAGGTTTTCGGGGGTTGAAACCTTCCTTGTCGAATTGATGACGTCGGAGTTGAC
>JAFGIB010000213.1 GCA_016929805.1 Deltaproteobacteria bacterium
CTTGCTGTACCTGACGAGCCGGCGCGAGGACGAAAACCGGTTTTACGGGATGAATTGGCCGCCGTCGTAGTCAAACAGCAGTACCCCCCTGAACGGTTACGTTCGATATTGCGTACTGACGTTTCTATTACCGCCTGTTCACCTATAATCATTTGTCATTTCGTTCGAGTATTCTTTGGTAAGACGCCGTACGACGCGAGCTTGGGTATCGTTTTACGTAAAGCGCCATACTCGATAGGGCGCTTTTACTATCGCCGATAGAACGATATGTTTCAATTAACAAACCCAATTCTTCAGGCGTTTTTGCCTTCCCCGCCAGCAACCGGATGATGCATTTATTATCTCCCCTTGCCAGGCACGCGCTGGCTTCTCGAAACCGGGTTTGATCGCTCTGTTCTCCCGCGCTGGTTTCGGCTCTCGAAGCAGATGACTGCCTTTTCGCCGCCGCTTTTTCTTTGGCCGTTACGTTGGCAACCCGTTGCAGGTTCTTTTCAACTGACGCGCGCCGTTTTGGATCAGCGCTCGGTTTCGTTCGTGCCGCTACTGCGACCCGATCCTGCTCTTTTAGGCTCTCTTGGATTTCTCGTGCTGCCACATGAAATTCGGCCGGCGCATCAGCCATCTCGAGCACAGATGCCGCCAATTCGGACGCTTTGTTTTTATCGTTTTTTACCAGGGCCCACGCGAGATCGATTTGACTGCGCGCGAATTCCTCCGTCGCCCGGCCGACCTCGGGTCGTTGCTTGAATGCGCTTTTCTTATCGAGTTTGAGAAATTCGACGTAGGCGCCCTCGGCATCGCCTTGCTCTAGAGAGGCTTTTCCTCGGACAAAAATTTGCTCTTGTTCTAGTTGTCGCTCCGCAGCGCTCTTGCATTGACTCGCGTTTTCGTCGTCCGGTTGTTTCTCAAGCGCTTTGGTCGCGTACGCTATCGCTTCAGCAAAACGCGACCCTTCGATAGCTATTCGGCAATCCCTTAGCGCTTTGGCGAATTCCTTGTCTCTCGCGTTATTAATAGCCTCCAATTTTCCAGTATTCGACGGTATGTTTTCTCGCTCGTCGATCAACGGGCTAACCGTCGTCGAGTCTCCCTGTCTGCTCCAAACGACGATTAAGATCAGAACAATTACCGCTATTGCTGCGGCTCCGCCGATTTGAAGTTGGCGTTTCGAGATCTTTCTCGTTTGTTTGAGGAATCTCGCGGCCTCTTGCGGGTCGAACTGATAGGACTCTCCCGCCGCAACGTAACGAAGCACAACCTCTCCAATTTCAATTATATCTCCCGATTTGAGTCGCCCGTGCTCCACGTTATTTCCATTGATGCGGAGCCCATTTACGCTTTTCAGATCAGAAATATAGACCCCCTCATCGTCAACTCGGACTTCGGCGTGCTCTCTTGAAACCGAAGAGTGAACGATAGGGATATCGAGGTCTTCGTCCCTTCCGATTCGGATGGTACTATTTTTGCGCAGCGAGAATTCAATCCCCGGCACCGGTTGAGTGAGAAGAACTAAACGGGCCGGCGTAGCCGTTACAGCCGAAGAGGCTTCCGTGATCGGAATCGTATCTCGCGCGTATGCGCGTTCGCCGTTTTCCGCTTGCGCTTCACCCTCTACATCAAGCGTAAGGAAATAGTCCCCGATTCTTATCCTATCGCCCGACCGAACCTCAGCCTCGTCGACTATCGGTTTTCCGTTTATAGAAACCCCGTTATATGACCCGAGGTCGAGCAGTACGTAGGTCTCATCCTTTTTTTTCAGCACCGCGTGTTTTCTAGAAATGTTTCTTTCAGTCAAACGGATGGTATTTCCTTCCCCACGCCCGATCGAAATCTCGTCTCGGACTAGAGGAACGACTGTTGTCGCCCCGACGTCATCGGAAATGACAAGCTTAACCATCACGCTTCGCAGTCGGCTGCTGGATGGAATCTACCGATTTTACTGATGCCAAGCACAATACAAATGCCATCAATCATCGCTCGTAGAACCATACCATATCACGGAGTTCGTGATAGATTGCCTTTTATTTAGGAGTCGATGTCATGTCAACTTTAGCCATCATCGGGGGAACCGGCCTGTATCACATCGGAAACCTTGATAAGATAGAAAGTGTCTCCATTTCTACTCCATTTGGCGATCCTTCCGACCCAATAATTCGCGGAGAGATCGACAATATAAAGCTATTATTCCTCTCTCGTCACGGACGAGGCCATATTTACGCGCCTCATCGCGTCAACTATCGCGCGAATATTTACGCGCTAAAACAACTCGGAGCCGAACAAATCATCAGTGTTTCCGCGGTTGGTTCGCTACAGGAAACGATCCATCCGGGTGATATTGTATTGGTCGATCAATACATCGATAGGACCCGCGGTCGACCGGCAACCTTTTTCGACGACTATGGAATAGTCGCACATGTAGGCTTTGCGGACCCGACAGATTACGCGCTTGGGGAGGCTCTTTTTCGCGCTGCAACGAAGATCGGAGCGAAGGTTCATAAGGGCGGCGTATATGTCTGCATAGAAGGACCTCAGTTTTCTAGTCGCGCGGAATCAAATCTTTACCGCAGTTGGCGCGCGGACGTTATCGGTATGACGAACCTACCAGAAGCTAAACTCGCACGAGAAGCCGAGCTTCCCTACGCGAGCATTGCGACGGTTACCGACTACGACTGCTGGCATGAGCACGAAAAAGATGTATCGGTTGAAGCCGTGATCGAAATACTAAAGAAGAACGTTACGACCGTCGGGAACTTACTTCGCGCGGTGCTCGCCATACTCCCGGATCCGAAACAGAGTCCCGCGAGCTCCGCGCTAAAGTGCGCGATTGTCACTTCTCCCGAATCGATTTCCCCTAAGACACTCGAAATGCTTGAACTGCTAATCGGAAAATATCTAGCGAGGTAAAAAGCCATGTCGGACATACTGATCGTCGGTTCTGTCGCGTTTGACACTCTTCGTATTGCCGGATGCATTCATAATAAGATTCTCGGCGGTTCAGCCACTTACGCCGCTATGGCTGCTGCTTATTTTACGCGGGTACAACTCGTGGCGGTCGTCGGAACCGATTTTCCGCGCAGCGCGATCGAGATGCTGGCAAAGCGCGGCATCGATCTCGCAGGTCTTGAAACGGTAGAAGGTCAGACTTTTCACTGGGAAGGCGCCTACAACGATGACCTCGGCTCACGCACGACAATTCGTACCGACCTCAACGTTTTCGCCGATTTTCAGCCGAAAATCCCGGCGTCTTATCGAAGCACGCCCTACGTCATGTTGGGGAATATTCATCCTGAGTTGCAGTTTCAGGTGCTCGAGCAGATCGACCGGCCGCGTTTGGTGGTCGCTGATACGATGAATTTGTGGATCGACATCGGACGAGAGGCTTTGTGCCGCTTGCTCGAACGTATCGATGTGCTGGTCGTCAACGATGAAGAGGCCCGGCAATTTTCTGGAGAGAAAAACCTGGTAAAAGCGGCGAAAACCATACAAAAGCAGGGCCCGTCTACGATCATTATTAAGAAAGGCGAACACGGAGCGATACTATTTCACGAGGATCAAATTTTTTGCCTTCCGGCGATGCCGCTTGATTCGGTGGCTGACCCGACTGGAGCGGGAGACACTTTTGCGGGAGCTCTAATCGGTTATCTCGGCCGCATCGACCAGAACTCGCACGTCGCGTTTCGCAAGGCAGTCGTATACGGTTCAACGCTTTCGTCGTTTTGCGTTGAAAGGGTCGGTACCAAAGGCTTGGAGTCGCTTCAAGTTGAGGATATCTACAAACGTTTTAAGCAATTCGAAAAACTCGTCAGCTTCCCCACGGATCCCGATTCGTTTTAAAGAAGTGCCGAGGGCGGGACTCGAACCCGCACACCTATTGGCGAGAGATTTTAAGTCTCCTGCGTCTGCCTATTCCGCCACCTCGGCAGCGTTGATACGTCTCGCTTAGACCAGCCCCATCTCGTCATAAGTTTTCGGCATCTGAGGGCCGGGGACTTCCGCGCGAATGCTTTTTATACGGTTCTTTTCATCAACCACAACCACTTTCGGCTCAAACTGTCTCGCTTCATCGTGAGTCATTTCGCCAAAAGCCGCGATGATAACCATGTCGCCTGGTTTGGTAAGATGCGCCGCTGCGCCGTTTACGCATACGACTCCGGACCCTCGCGGTCCTTCTAGCGCGTAGGTTATAAGACGACTACCGCGCGTAATGTTCCAAATATGTATCTCTTGGTTGTTTAGGATGTCGGCTGCTTCCAAGAGATCAGTGTCGATGGTGCAACTACCTTCGTAGTGCAAATTCGCATGTGTAACAACTGCCCGATGGATTTTCGAAAGGAACATTCTACGAAGCATAATCAATCGGCCTCACTTCCTATGTGTTGGCTTCCGCGTGGTGACTTCTGCTGCCATACGAACGTAAAAGTAAAAAAGCTCTTCTCAATACATCATGAAAGACACATCGTGGAAGGCTTACCTCGGGTGGCGTCTCTCTATCGGAGTACACCCTTAAATGCTATTTTACAGCGCGTTTTTTTCTACCGCAACCTAAAATTGTTACTCTTCCGGACCTCTGCCAATCGCCTTACACCGCGTTTATTCCAACCGCAACCTAATAGGAGTCCTTTCGCTATCAAGGGTCTTCCATTCGGCGCTTATTACAGCCAATTATCAAAAGCTAAGCGCCCGATGAATAGCGGCAATTGCGGAGATATGCTAATCGTGGTAGCGCAAAATCTGCTATGTCTCGTAAAAAGCGGCAAACATCGACAAAGGGACGCCTCGGCCTTTTCGTAATCCTAGTGGTTCTAACCGTTTTAGGGTTACCGATACTTGCACATTTGTACATCGATTTGCGTTGGTTTAGGTCGATTCGGCTAGAGAGTATTTTTACCACGATTTTAGCAACCCGATTGATGATCGGCGGTTCGATCTTTATCGTTAGCGCCGCGTTTTTATTAGCTAACCTTCATATCGCGCTACATTTATCGAGAAATCTTCCGTCCTTGTTCATCCACGATCCCGAGGGCATTGCACGGGTTGATCTGGGTTCGCTTTTCAAACGGGTAACCCTCCCTCTCGGCCTAGGATTCGCGGTCATCGCGGCGTTTATAAGCCAGCATCACTGGGACATCTATTTACGGTTTATCCACGCCAGCTCCTTTGGGCTCAAAGACCCTATCTTCGGTCACGACATCGGATTATACGTTTTTCGATTACCGCTTTTTGAATCGCTGTCGTCTTTATTTCTCTGGAATATCGGAATCGCTTCGGTAGCGGTTTTTGCCCTTTTCTGGGCCCGGGGAGCCATCAGCTTATCTTCGGGACTGGTGACTTTTCATCAAGCTGCCCGTACCCATTTAAGCATACTCGGGGCCTTACTCTTTCTCGGGTTGGCGTTTGAAGGCTATTTGGATTTGCTTCGGATTCTGTATTCAACCACGGGTCCGATGGCGGGGGCAAGCTACACCGACGTTTACGCGGCGATTCCAGGACTGCGAGTAAAAATCGCTATAGCGGCCATCGCGGCGGTTCTATTTGCTGCCACTATTATGCGTGAAACGGTCTATTTCGCGCTAGCGGCAATCGGACTATACGTCGGAGTGCATTTGATAGGCATAGAATTTTATCCTGCTATCGTTCAGCGCTTCAGCGTGATTCCCAACGAGCTTGAAAAGGAAACCCCGTTTTTACAAAACAACATCGCCGCTACACGTCATGCATATGGTTTGGATGCGATCGCCGAGCGGGATTTGTCAGGCAAGGTTTCGCTCGAATACGAAGATATTATCAGGAACCAGGACACGATCGAGAATATCCGGCTCTGGGATCACCAACCGCTTTTAGACACTTTCGCGCAGATTCAAGAAATCCGCACCTACTACGATTTTTATTCCGTGGATAACGATCGATATCTCATCGACGGTAAGCTCAAGCAGACCATGCTGTCTCCTCGAGAGCTTTCCAGCGATAGCTTGCCCAACCGGACTTGGATCAACGAACGCTTCACCTTCACTCACGGATATGGACTCACCTTGGGACCCGTTAACGAGGCGACAGCGGAGGGTTTGCCGGTTTTACTGATTCAGGATATTCCTCCGTCGGCGGTACACGCGTCACTGAAAGTCACGCAACCCGCTATTTACTTTGGAGAGCTTTCTAACGACTACGTATTCGTTAAAACTCATAATCGCGAGTTTCATCACCCATCGACCGAAGGCAACGTATATAAGGACTATGACGGAAAAGGAGGGATACGCGTCGATTCGATTCTTACGCGATTCGCGCTCGCTCTAAGGCTTGGCGCACTGAAGCTGCTGTTTTCCGAGGATATCACCTCCGATAGCCGTGTACTGATATATAGACGAATTCACGATCGCGTCCGACGCGTCGCGCCGTTCTTGCGCTACGACAATGACCCTTATATGGTAGTTCGAGATGACGGAACTCTCGTGTGGATTCAAGACGCCTATTGCGTCAGCGATCGCTATCCCTATGCTGAGCCCTCGCGTGAAGGTTATAACTACATTCGTAACTCCGTGAAGGTTGTCGTCGATGCCTATAACGGTTCGGTTGCCTTATATATAGCGGACAGTGTCGATCCAATACTTCGCACCTGGCGCGGTATTTTCCCGAAAGTTTTCCTTCCTCTCGACCGAATGCCCTCTGATATTCGCGCACATTTGAGGTATCCAGAAGACATCTTTAAGATTCAGACCGAGATGTTTACGGTCTACCATATGAACAACGCTCAACTTCTATACAACCGCGAGGACCAATGGGAAAAGCCAACCATCAACGCGGTCGACACCGATATGCGGATGGAACCTTATTATATGATCATGAAGCTGCCCGAAGAGAGGCGGGCGGAATTCATCTTAATGTTGCCCTTTACGCCGAAGCGCAAAGACAACCTCGCCGCTTGGATGGTCGCTCGAGCCAACCAGAATACGGACAAATCGCTTATTGTATATCGTTTCCCGAAAGATAGGTTGGTGTTCGGGCCCAAACAGATTATCAATCGAATTAATCAAGACGCGGAGATTTCGCGTCAAATCTCGCTTTGGGATCAACGCGGCTCGGAAGCGCTTTTCGGAACGTTGCTCGTGATTCCGGTGGAAGAATCGCTGATTTACGTACGACCGCTCTATTTACGTTCCGAAGGAGGGAAAATTCCTGAGCTGAAACGCGTTATTGTCGTCTACGAAAATCGAATCGCGATGGCGCCTTCATTGAAGCAATCGATGGATGAGATTTTCAAGCGTTCGACTGAGACAACAATGGCCGAAGAACTGGCTACATCGATGAAAGAGACCGAAACGCAACCGGCGCGTTCGACGGAACAACCGAGACTCCAGTCGGAACTCCCTGACGAGAAGCTCTCAGAAGACCCGAGGGTTCGCGCATTGTATCATTTTCAGAGAGCCGTCGCGGCTCAACGAGCGGGAGACTGGACGAGCTACGGAAGCGAATTAACGCAAGTGGAAAACTATCTTAGGAAAATGCAACCGAAGAAATCACCCTGATCTCTTGAGCCGTTTGTTTTTTGACTTAAACGGCGATGGGGTTTGCGTTAAACGGCGAGAGGAGCGTAAAGCTGAGAATATGTTCAGCATGGTGGCTATTCTAAAAAGGACGAAACGGCTGGACAAAAGCGGGGAAGGAATTATCAAAAATAAGCGTTCAAGAGTGAAGCCTTATGCGCCGGTAGATCGTAATGTCGACTTAAAGGTCGTCAACAAAGGAAACGCCGACTAGATAGCCGTCAGCGTATTGTCTGCTCCACGCAACACGCGCGATTTCAACCGTTTCGCCTTCATCCACTCGCACGGCCAATACGCATACGGCACCCACGGGCAGCTCTTTGCTTACAGCGATTCGCAGGCCTCCATCGCATACGTTGATAACAACTCCACTCGTGTTTAGCGGCTCGAGTACTTCTACATCGGCATTTAGCGGATACCGGTCCGATGAGCGACGACTCGGATTATCGGAAGGTCGATGTACAGGCTGATTCATTATACCACTCTAACCTACAGTCACCATACGTGAGTGTTGTTAGGTAAAGGCACCAAATTGCGCATAGACCCTCCAGTATCCCTATCAATAAACGATGCAAATTAAGAATACGACAAAATCGAGTTTCAGTCGCTTTATAATCGACCTATTCGAAGGTTTCCAAACGCTTTTTCGCGGTCTATTCAAATAAATTTCGATACCGAGTATTCGATAATTTTTAATTTTACGGTTTCGAAACGACTCACTTCCGATATTGGGCTCATTCGCGAGACGTAGCGAATCCATTTCGAGAAAGAGATCGCGCAAAGAAGATTTTATAAACCTTGAACAAAATGCGGCGTACTGTTGATAAGCTTAATCCCGGCGGTTCGGCGGTAAAATTCCAAACGGAGCTTAGATTTTCGACCGTCGCTAACGTTTTTTATAAATCGATCCGCGCGTAAGAGCGCGCGGATCGAAACAGATACGCGAAGCCGAATTCGTTTTAGCTAGCTTGCATGTTCGACACGGCACACGTTTTCTGCAAAAAGCCCTTTCGGCCCTTCTTTCAATTCGAATCTTACTTCCTGACCCTCCTCCAAAGTTCTAAAACCCTCACCTACAATCTGTGAGTAATGAACAAATACGTCGGGTTCATTCTCCTGTTTAATAAACCCGAACCCCTTCGCATCATTAAACCATTTCACAACACCTAAGGACATTAACGACCTCCGTGCAGACAGTATATTACCGTCTTAGTTATTGAGAAAAAAAGATTGCGTCCCCGTATACTTCTATGCTCTCCGAAAACGCTGTAGTCCTTTATTGAGAGACAAACTTGCTAGCTAGCCCCCGGTTACTGAGTTCAAAGGATATTTACGGTAACGCGCGAGTCAAGAGTTTTCGACATGAAGAGCTTTCAAATTCAGTGTTCGTATGGTTCACAACTCGTTCCTTTTATCGAAAAGATCTATAACACCGCGTCAAGCGCGTCGAGTATAATGCACAGAATCAATTTTTTCTACCAATAAGTCAGGCTGAATTTAGGCGTCAAGAACACCTCGAGGTTCGATTTTTTCGGTCTTTAACCGGTTCGAACAATTATCTATTCCTCGGGTAAGAGCGTGTTTAATAAGGTCCGACCGAGTATTTCGGAGCGCGACGGTCCAAGATGCAAGGAGCCGCGACGAAGCACTAGCAGCGCTA
>JAFGIB010000214.1 GCA_016929805.1 Deltaproteobacteria bacterium
GAATAGTGACTGTTGCGCATCGCTTCGTTTGAACATGCTCGATGATCGCAAATACCGATCCGAAAAGCGATCGCTTTCACTGTATTTCTAATCGAGTTACTTCTCAGGAATCCAAAATCCAAAATCCAAAGCTTGCAACCGTCCCCGCTTGTCCCCACTTTCCCACTTCGGACCCCGTCCCCACTTCGAAAGACCGATCAGTGCGCATAGTTGTCGTATCTATTTAGGGTTTGGTATCCATCCAAATCGACGGATTTTGTTCTCAAGTTGTTCCTTAAGGTCGTTAGGACTTTCCCAAAGGATATGCGCGTTCTGACGCGTATCAAAAGCTATCTTTCGTTCGTCATCCTTTCGGCAACACCATATAACCGGAATGCCCAGACCGTCGGCGAATCCAGCTTCGTAATATACGCTTGGACGCGCGCCCGACGCATCGGCGACGACGAAACGCGCACGCCTGATTTCAGCGAGTATTCGATCGTCGATACGATTCTTATATTCGCGGTCTTTTCTCGATTTGTCATGCAAAGGATCGTCAACGCGAAACGGTGGTTGATAGCCGCAACTCACGAGAGCTGGCTCTATGCCGCTTTTATATGCCTCGTTCATAGACTGATCAAACCACATGGCTACGAAAGCCCGATCGCCTCGACTCCCCGACCTGAGCGTGTCGAAACGCTCCCATCCTTTTAGCGAGAGACTCATATCGGTTTGGAGAGCTAAGTCGCTATTGAATACGATAAGCGGCACCGTACTGAGGCTACGTAAAGTTTCCACCAAAGCGTCGTTCGGAAGACAAACTCGAGCGGCCATCTCCGCGAGAGAGAACTTGGCCGATCGCCCCGGATACCGTATCTCGTCGCCGATACATTGGATGATTGCGTCTACGATGTAAGTATATGAGGTTGCAACTCGGGCTTTTTCGGCAATTTGACGCCAATTGCTCGTCTTCAATAACAATAAATCGGTTCCATCACGTCGCCGTTTTCTTCCGTCCGTATTGTCTCTTATAGTCCAAGACAGCTTAAGAGCGCTTTCTTCGTCGAAGGTTTTAATATCTTTTATCAACTCATGCGTGATTTTGAATTCCCCGCAACGCTCGCAATTTATGGAGTAAACCTGGCACTTGGCGTCGTAATATTTCGAATATGATAAGCTCCAGTCGCTTGGTTTTCTTAGGTTTCTGCAAATAGGACAAGAGGTGTTTATGTCCATAGTTCAGACCCTCCAATTATGAATACGGTAATGACTATACAAATTATTCCGGCATATTGATAGCTATCACCTTCCCGCGCGCCTTGATTGCGTCGAGGTAATCCGCCGACTGTTTCGTCGTTTCGCGTCGTTCGTCGAGATACTCAGCGCGATGGTAAACCTCGCGAACGCCTTGTTATTTGCGCGCTAGCTGTAACTCGACACTGTCCGGCTTTAATCGAAGTTCGTTTAGCGTGGCCAACGACGTAGAACGGAAGCCTTGGCCAATCACCTCATCCTCGTTGCGCCAGACCGATACTTCGTGCGAGGAGGGGGACTTGAACCCCCACACCTTTTGGGTACCAGATCCTAAGTCTGGCGCGTCTGCCAGTTCCGCCATCCTCGCGACTTTTTTTACTCCGCTGTCGAGTCCGACCGAAGGGTTGTTCCATGGCCGGGTTTCTGTCAACCCTTATTTCGAAAATCGATAGCGTGCAAGCGCGAGGCTCGAGGCGACTTTGGACCATGCCGGTTTGCGGCGATACCGGTACGAAGTAACTGTTCAGGGGGGTACTGCTGTTTGGCTACGACGGCGGCCGATCCATCCCGTAAAACCGGCTTTCGTCCTCGGGCCGGCTCGTCAGGTACAGCAAGTACCATCCTTGCCGGCCCTTCGGGCGCGCTCGGTTTTACGGACGAATTGGCCGCCGACTTGTTTGACCCCTGAACGCTTACGGTACGAATGCTCAGCCAAAAGAAGCCTTTTGAAAGCGGTGACGCTGTGAGAAGGGATTCCCGGTAGCGAGGGCGTTTTTCCTCGAATTTTAATATTTTTTCACCGTTTCGCTGCCGAGATGACCTCGCTCCCGGGTCCTTTCGCCGCCGGTTTTCGAGACGCAACCGCCTTAAAGCCTTATCTAGTTGATTTGTTTCGAGAATTCGTTTCATAAAAAGCGTTCGAATCGATATTCCAAGAGCGGCTGAGCTGAAGTAAACTACCAGCACCATGCTCCATTTTGCTCGATATTTCCTCCCGGTAGTAGTTAGCGTAGCGTTTTCTGTCTTCGTCGCGCCGTTAGCGCAAGCCGAGGAAAGCGCGGCCGTTGAACGCGCTCGCACGCTTTTCAATATCGGTGTTCAGCGCTACGACCAAGGGAACTATCAAGGCGCCCTTGAGGCCTTTGAGGAGGCTTATCGTCTTCGCCCTCACCCGGCGGTCCGGTTGAATATGGCTAGCTGTTACGATCACCTCGGTCGCGACGCGAACGCGGTCTTTCACTACGAGCGCTATTTAGAGGAGGCCGGAGGCGATAAGGAGCGACAAAAGGATGTCGAGGAGGCGCTTGAAAAACTGTATAAGAAAATGGGAAAGCTTACGGTCACTGTCTCCCCGGACGGCTCTACTGTATTGGTGGACGACTCCGAACCCCGCGTTTCTCCTATCAAGGAGCCGATTCATCTCGAAGCGGGTGAACATAAAATAACCGTAACGCAAAATGGGTACGAACCGGCCAAACGCCGAGTAAAAATAGGCAGAGGCGAACTTACCGAAATCATAATCGCACTAAAGAAGAAAAGCGATGCGGCCGTGGCCTCGGTTCCCGCGGCCGTGACGGAACAACCGCCGCCGGAGCAGATTTCGAAGCCTGAGGGCGAGGGCGAAGCGGTTCAGAGCGGCGAACCGATCGAGTCGAGCGCTACTCAGAGCGAGAGAGTCGCCTTAGCTGAGATCGACCGACCGTCGAACGGCTCGACGGACGACCGCGATAGTATATTCGGAGGTTCTAGAATTCTAATCAGCGGTGCCGTGACCGCCGCCTTTGGGATGGCCGCGCTGGTTTGCACCGTCGCTGCATTAGGCGCTGAGATGCAATATAACAGCAGCATCGACGCTGCGTCGAATTCGCCTTCAGTAGCGGAAAGCGACGCGCACCGAACGAATGCGCTATTGCTCGGCAAGCAGGCGGATAATCTTTGGATCGCTACCGGCTTTCTGTTTGCTGGTACCTTGTTCAGCGGCGCCGTGATGACGTACTTCTTGATTAGCGAGGGTGAGCGAGGGAACAAACGCGTCGGGCTAACACCCGCCGTCAGTCGAAACTGCGCGAGCCTGACGGTAGTAGGAGGTTTTTAGACTTAAATGGCCGATTTGGAAAAACTCGCTTTGAAACGGGACCGCGGTTACCTCGTTCGTTTGGTGTTGCTGCTGCTACTGGGAATGGGCATCGGGTTGTTCATCGCTTCTTACATCACCGGCTCAAATATCGGCGGTTGTATGGCTGACGTATTTCTGGGAAGCGAGGCGAAACCCTCGTCTCGTTAGCTCGGGTCTGGTTTAACAGCCGCGCGAGCGCAGAGCGCGGTAGTACGAATAGGGCTTTCGCGTTCAACGCCCTTGTGGTAATCGCTATTGCAGCTTGGAGCGATGAACCATGCGATTCGAGGTTCAAAAGCCAAGGGAATACCAGAAGCAGAGCGCTTTGACCGAGCGGATGCCGGAGCTTCGCTCGATTCCCCGAATCGATCTCGCGAGCACACCCACGCCCTTTGTTCAACATCAGGAGCTCGGCCGGCGAATCGGCTACCCCGATCTCTGGATTAAACAAGACAATTTGAGCTCGCCGGTATATGGCGGCAATAAACCGAGGAAACTCGAATTCGCCTTGGCACAGGTGCTACACCGCGGCTGTCGATCGGTGGTGACCATCGGTGGCATCGGAACCAACCATGGGTTGGCCACGGCGATTTTTTCGCAGCGGCTTAGCCTCGATTGCCATCTCGTCCTATTTGAACAGCCCGTGACACAACATGTTCAAACCAGCCTTCGGCTCATGCATCGATTCGGCGCGACTTTGCACTTTGCCGCGAATCACCCCGCTATTAGCTGGCGCGTTGCCCGGTTACTGGCGCCGACCAAGCTCGGGCGAACCGAGGAACCTATGGCGTTTATCCCCGGAGGGGGAACCTCGCCGGTCAATATTCTCGGATTCGTAGACGCGGCTTTCGAGCTACAAGGGCAGATCGAAAAGAGCGGAATCCGGCCGCCGTCGGCGTTATTCTGTCCGCTCGGCACCGGGGGAACGTTGGCGGGGCTGGTATTGGGCTTCAAGCTTTGCGACTTACCCACGCGCGTCATCGGCGTGCGTGTGGTCGATCGCGTCATGGCGAATGCCTATCGGGTGGCTTTTTTGGCGAACCGCTCACTACGCTTGATAAAAAGATATTGCCGCCGAGTGGCGTTGCCGGCGATTCGGCCCCGTGATGTTAGCATTATGGAAGGCTATTTCGCGGGCGGATATGGAACGGTCTCGCGTGAAGCGGAAGACGCCCTTGCACTGGCAGGCGACCACGGCGTCACGTTGGAGACGACCTACACCGCCAAAGCCTTTGCCGCGGTGATAGATTATGTAAAAAAGCTCTCGCCCCGCGAGGGCCCCGTGCTTTTTTGGAATACCTTCAATTCGGTCGACCACAGCGCTCAAGCGGCCGCGGTTGACTATCGCGAGTTGCCTCGTCCGTTCCACCGCTTTTTTTCCAAGAGCGCGCAAACCGAGGAAACTGTCCGGACGCGGACGTCGGCTTGCTAATTCTCGACGGACTGCGATACTGTCGGCCGCTCTGCAATTAGGGATTTAACTCATGGCCAAAGCGAAGAACGCGATTTCACCCACACGCTCGGAAAATTACCCCGAATGGTACCAACAAGTGATCCGCGCCTCGGACCTAGCGGAACAATCTCCCGTCCGCGGATGCATGGTGATCAAACCATGGGGTTACGCTCTATGGGAAAACATCCAACGCGAGCTCGATCGCAAGTTCAAGGCGACCGGTCACCGCAACGCCTATTTTCCGCTTCTTATTCCTGTTTCCTTTTTAGAGAAGGAAGCCAAGCACGTTGAGGGCTTCGCCAAGGAGTGCGCCGTCGTCACCCACCATCGATTGACCGCGAGCGAAAGCGGCGGATTAAGACCGGACGGCGCGCTGGAGGAACCCTTGGTCGTTAGACCGACGAGCGAAACCATCATCGGAGCGATGTTCGCCAAGTGGACCCAATCCTATCGCGATTTACCGCTATTGATTAACCAATGGGCGAACGTGGTTCGATGGGAAATGCGCACGCGAATGTTTTTGCGCACCACCGAATTCCTTTGGCAAGAAGGACATACGGTCCACGCGACCGCCGAGGAGGCGATGGAGGAAACCATACGAATGCTCGAGATATATGCCGATTTCGCCGAGAGTTATTTGGCGATGCCGGTGATCAAGGGTGAAAAATCGGAGGCCGAGCGCTTTCCCGGTGCCGAGAATACCTATTGTATAGAGGCGATGATGCAAGACAGAAAAGCGCTTCAGGCAGGCACGTCGCATTTCCTAGGGCAAAATTTCGCTAAAGCGTCGGAGATCAAATTTCTCAACCAGCAGGGCGAGCAGGCATACGCCTGGACCACCTCCTGGGGCGTCTCGACGCGCCTGATCGGCGGGCTGATCATGACGCACAGCGACGACGA
>JAFGIB010000215.1 GCA_016929805.1 Deltaproteobacteria bacterium
CTCGCGGAAATGACGTAGTGTGCTCACAAAGAAATTGGAAGCGGTTTTGCCGAGCTCGCACAGCGCGGTCCGCTTCACGAAATCGCTTATCCGCTCGAGTTGCCGCAAAGAGTCGCGAGACCCATTCATCTCCTCTATGCGTTTCAGCTCGTCGGCCATCAAGCCGACCCCGATTCTCCCCGGCGTGCATTGACCGCAGCACTCGTGTCGATAGAAGTCAAGCACACGGCGGGCGGTTTTGACCAGACAAGCGGTCTCATCGATAACTATCACCGCTCCGGTGCCCGCCGAGCTGCCGATTCCGGCCAGCGACTCAAAATCCATGGCAACATCGATTTCGTTCGGCAAAACCACGGGTGACGAGCACCCGCCCGGGATGACGGCTTTGAGCTGATGGGTATCGCGTATGCCTCCCGCCAGCTCGAGCAGTGCTGAAAGTGGTGTACCTATGGGAAGCTCGTATAACCCCGGAGCCTTCACGTGACCGCTGACGCTGAACAGTCGCGTACCCCGGTTGTTTCCCGCGCCGATCGAACCGAACCACTCCGCGCCTCGTTGCACGATTCGAGGAATATTCGCTAGAGTCTCGACGTTATTGACGACGGTCGGACGATGAAAGAGACCGTCGGAGGCGGGATAGGGCGGCTTGGATTGCGGGAGGCCTCGATACCCCTGCAACGAGGCGATCAACGCGGTTTCCTCACCACAGATATAGGACCCCGCTCCTTGATGGATCGTAATATCGCACGCGACGCCTTTCCCTAGAATGTCCGAACCGATAAAGCCGCGGCGGGTGGCTTGGTCTATGGCACGCTGCAGTATCGCGGCGCCCTTCGCGTACTCGCCGCGAATATAGATAAAAGCCCGTTCGATTCCCACGGCGTAACAACACAGCGCCATTCCTTCCAGCAACAGGTGCGGATCGCGTTCAATGATCGCCTTGTCCTTGAAAGTACCGGGCTCGCCCTCGTCGGCATTACAGCACAGAAAACGCGGCGCGGGTTGCTTACGCGTCAGCTCCCATTTGGTACCAGTGGGAAATCCCGCCCCGCCGCGCCCGCGCAGGCCGGACCGATGGATGAGCGCGATCACTTCATCCGGTCGATACTCGGCGACCGCTTTTCGTAGTGCCTGGTACGCGCCATGGCTCTGTGCGTGTTCGATCTCGCACTGAGCCGGGTCGTCGAAATACGCGCTTAAGATTTTTACTTGTTCTATCATCGACACCCTTCTTCTTCCCTAACCGGTCGGGTTTTGGTTTGGAAGCGGCTATATCTGCGCGAAGTTCTATACCATCCGACCCACAAGCTCGTCGATTTTTTCTCGGGTTATGTTCTCGAAAAGCTCACCATTGATGATCAGTACCGGAGCCGTGCCACAACAACCGAGGCACTCGGTCTCCTGGATCTCGAACTTGCCGTTTTGCGATACTTGTCCCGGCTCTACGCCGAGCTTGCCGTACAGGTAATAGCGTAAGTCGTCCGAGCCGAGCAAACTGCACGTCACGTTGGTGCATAGATGGATGGTGTATTTCGCGCGCGGCTTCTGGTGCACCATGGAATAAAAAGATGCAACGCCATGCACTTCGGCCAGCGGGACGTCTAATAGCTCCGCTAGGTACTTCTCCACCTCGAAAGAGACGGCGCCGAACTTTTTCTGTGCCAGATGCAGCACCGGCAAGAAGGCCGCACGTCTGCTGGGATACCGGGGCAGGATTTGTTTATAGATGTGATCTAAAGTTCTGTCGTCGAATTTCATTTCAATGCCGTTCTCTCCTTACAGGGGGTAGTAGCGCTTCAACCCGGCCCACAGAATTTTACCTCCCTATGTCGCATGCATGAAGCGAGCCACAGACAAACGGGTGATCATCGGAATCCGCTTTACGGCGAAAACGTGCGTAAAAACCGAACAAGTCGGACCATTAGCGGTTACGACGCAGTCGTGAATACGCTACTAAACGAATACATACAGTCGCGTATTCGAGACCGTCTAGCGCGGTGAACAATGGATCGGCACGACATCTTGCGGCGGTCATTCGTGGTTGTCGGGTTATCGGCCGTCGGTTCGGTATTAAATGGGACCGAATCACCATGTTTGGCGCTGCTTTTTTAAAGATGGCACTCGTGAGAGAGAGTTTACCTTAACGTTGCAAAAAATCCGTCGGCGTAAAGCGCTTCGTTCGCGAAAAATAGCGCGAACTTAGGGCGTGCTCACTTTTTCTAAACCTCACTTAGGGTGCACTAAACTGCGGTCCAAGAAATAGTTCCGCTCGCCCTTATCCCATCGCTTTTTTAGCGTTTCCGCTCGACGTTTTTTGCAACGTTAAGGTATACTTCGGTACGATTCGTAAAGGGCGAAAAACATGAGAAAGCAAAAGCATGCAGACCGCGGCGCGGACATCGCTTCGCCGGGACCGGCCCGTAGCGGCCCCGTAATCGAGATACGCGGCCGGAGCCAGTTCGAGGCGGAAGTCATAGACAGCGAGCTACCGGTGGTGGTGGATTTCTGGGGCTCGCGCTGCGCTCCCTGTCGGGTAATGGCCCCGGTATTTCAGGCCTGTGCCGAGGCGTTCGCGGACCAGGCCAGGTTCGTCAAGGTGAACACGGAGACGAATGCGCAGATCGCCCGGGCCTTTAATATCCGGAGTATTCCCACGCTGGCGATTTTTTACCGGGGTGAAGTGTTCGACGTGCACGTAGGCGCCACGCCCAGGAATCAGCTCGAGGCGATGGTTCGCCGGGCGGTGGACAAACACCGGGGGGTCGGCTTGTTCGACAAGCTAAAGCGCTTCTGGTCCAGGCCCTCGAATCCGCCGGCATGATATCTGGTGCAGACCCGTACCGCCCATAGGCATTAACCAAAATTAGTCGACGAACATGAAAACGCCGTAGCGCGCGGGCTTGTCCCGCGCTGATCAGACGACAACGGAC
>JAFGIB010000216.1 GCA_016929805.1 Deltaproteobacteria bacterium
GTCCGTTGTCGTCTGATAAGCGCGGGACAAGCCCGCGCGCTACAGCGTTTTCATGTTCGTCGACTAATTTTGGTTAATGCCTATGCCTTGAATCCCCCCGCCCGTTTCCGGTTTGCTCCGACCCGCCTGGTGGGTTGATCGAGGGAGAACGTTCCCGGTTCGCTACGACTCGCCGGGTGGTTTGAGAGGGGTAATATCTCTCTCTCATCCGCCGCTATTCTCTCTGACCGCACTTCGGTCGAGGGGCGCGTGGCGGGCGCCTTTTTTAGTAAACACAAATCATCCAAGATCTTATAGTTCTTGATAAGGCTATAAAGAGGGGGCTTATAGAGGTAGAGACCGGCGCTCGGGAACTGATTACGACAGACCACCAATTATACGTCGTTACTTCCATATGATAATATGAGTAAACAGCCTCTTGCTGGCGATGGGTAATTACATGGAGGTGATTCGTGAAAAAGATAATCGTTTTTGTGTTGTCTGTGATAGTGGTCATCGTATCTGGGTGCGGCGATGACAAAAACAATGACGGAGAACAGGGGAACCACGGACCGGACCCGGGGGGTAGCATCGACCCGCCGGCCGCTAGCTGCGATGTCGCCGGGGATAGCCAGGCCACGGCCACGCCTGAGCTTATCGCAACCCTCTTTGACCGATGGCATGAAGCGTGGCTGGGCTCTGCTACAGTGGCGGACATAAATGGCGATGGCGTGAACGAGATCCTCGTGCCGAGGGGCAGCCTGATGCTCGGTTGGCACCTCGATGGCACGATCGTGTTCAGAGCCGAGACCGAGGGGCGTATCTGGTCGTCCCCGGTGGTGGGAGATCTGTTGCCAAGCGAGCCCGGGCTTGAAATCGCTGCGACGTCTAGAGCCGATCTTCATGTGTGGACCGCTGACGGTGCCAATGCCCCGGGCTTCCCGGTGACCTGGGAGGACGAGCTGCGTACCCTGGGAGCCGGAGATATCGACGGGGACGGTGCCGTGGAGCTGGTCGTGGTGTCCACGAGTGGTATCGGCTCTGGTTCTGAAGGAGGTAGGGATATCATCAACGCCTATAACTTGGACGGATCCGTGGTCGCCGGTTATCCGCCGAACTCGACCGGGACATCCGGTTGCACCGAAGCGTGCTATCAGACCGGTGGATTCGATCAGAACTTGGCCGTCGGCGATGTAAACGCCGATGGGGTCGACGACGTTTTCGCTACCCAGGACAACGCCTACCTCAGCCTTCACGAGGGGAGCGGCCGCGCCTTTGATTCGAATCCGATCTTTGAAGGGCGTCCCGAGTTTCTCGGCATTCGCTTCCTGCACGATTTCGCGTTGGCCATGCAGGGTTGGGCTGACGACGAAGAGAGTTCACTCCAGGCTCACTTCACCAACTCTGCGCCCGCGATAGTGGATGTGGATGGCGATGGGACCAATGAAGCGGTGGTGCTAGGCTCGGTGCAAAACGCTGCCCAATCCGATCGCTATCTGGGCGTCAGCCTGTGGGTGCTTCGAAACGACGGCACCCGCCTCCCCGGCTGGGAGACCCCATTCTACGTCCCCGAGTACTTGGCCGGGCTTTGGGACTACGAGGGCACCAACGTCGTCGCCGCTACCAATCAGGTAACGGTAGCGGATATCGATCCCGAAAGCGCGGGGCCGGAGTTTATTTTTGCCGGGTTTGACGGTCGTATTCACGCCGTAAGGGCCGATGCTACCGAGATGTGGTCCTACGGCTACACCGGCGATGATCAGGTGCTCACCGGCGGCGTCACCGTGGCTGATCTCTCGATGGACGGTGCCCCGGAGGTCGTCTTCAATAGTTACTCGCCAGACGCGGACAAGAGTCATCTCTTCATACTGGACAGCGGTGGTAACGAGCTACACAAAATCGCCCTGCCCGCCCGGGGCGCCATGCCCGTGCCCACCCTGGATGATGTCGACGGCGACGGCACGGTGGAAATCATCGTCAGCCTGAAGGACGGCGAGGACGGCGTAGAGCAGGTGCTCGTGTACACGGTGCCCGGCTCATCGACCAACTGCCTACTCTGGCCCACGGGAAGGGGAAACTACTTGAGAAACGGATACGTGCCGACCAACTAGTTGGAAGGTACAGGAAGTTGGCTATTAGTCATTTTAAATTCCCAACGAATCCGAAAGACCTATGCTTTTCTTGTTGGCCTGAAAAATCGCGAGCGAGTGGCAGGTTCGAACATGCGTGTGTAAACCTATCTCCCCGCCTCGCCGCCATTCTCCAAGACCGCAATCCCGTAAGCCCCTTCGCCCCGGAAAGCGGCAGTTATGATCGGCAATGTTTTGGCTCTCCGCCGCCATTCTCCAAGACCGCAATCCGACTAGGAAGCGGCGTTCATACGTAGTAGTGACACCCCGAACCACCCCGCCCGTTTCCGTTTTGCAACGACTCGCCGGGTGGATTGAGCGGGGGGTACGAGGAGAAACAGACATGTAAGACTTGTGGACGAGGCGGGCGGCGCGATAAGCAAAAGCGGCGCGACGCGTGTAACGACGTTGAGAGATCCGTGAATCGAACACCATAGTGTGTATTTTGGTGTACACGCGTTCTGAACGGACATGATGCTAACGCCCTTTTTTATATCTGTAGTCTGGCACGACATTTGCTGCAGAACGGAATATGCCATTATTAAACGGCTATAGTCTTTTTTCGTTGTTCGCATTGATTACCGCATGCGCAAACGACATCGCGGATGCTGCGACTGTTACTTTCGAGGTTTACAACGCGTCGACAGTACCGCTTTACTTGTCCGATGGTACCGGTGGTCCACGCTGGCTTGAGATCGAACAAGAGGGTTATTCATTATGGCGGGTGTCTTACGCAGAGGGAGCCAAGCTGTGCGACGCGAATCCTCTTGAACTTGGAGACATTCCTCCCGGCGACGCCGTCGTTGAACCGAATGAGCGCTTCCTCTACGAGTGGAAAGCGAATGCGTTCACAGGAGCTGAAGTGAGTCGCGGTATACTCGATGCATACTATTGCTTGAACGTCGCCCGTGTTCCTTTGGGCAGTCATAGATTTCAGGTTTGCGGATACCAAGCAAATCTGGTTTGCCCAGCTGTACCGAACAGGTCCTCCCTGCCGCCGCTAATCTGTATACCCACCGAAGTGGAAGTGGCCGAGGAAGACACACACGTCGAAATCGTTTTCAGCGAGGAACTTCTCTCACAATCCGTGTGTTTTGATCATACAGAAGAATAATTGCGGATAGTCCGGTAAAGATCAAATCGCTGTCAGATATAGCATATCGCCGACTTGTCATTCGATTCTCCAAGACCTAAGACCGCATTTCGGTAGGTGGGCGCGGGGAACGGAGGAGAGTCGAACTGAAGAGAAAGATTCGTACAAATCTAAAGAACCTGTCTCCTATCGAAATCGTCAATTAGGGCATTCACCTCGTCGTAGGACGTCGCTATTGGACAATTGCAGGCGCGGAGCCGGTCCGGTGGATGATGCCCAAATGTAACTAGAATGCATTTAACCCCCATGGCCTGGGATACCTCGAAATCGTGCAGCGTATCGCCCACGAGTAGGGCCTGCTCGGGGTCCAGGTCGACTCGTGTCAGCCAGTCCAGGCCGGCAGCCTCCTTGCTGGTCGCGTAATGATCGCCCAATCCCACGACCTCATCTATAAGATGCCGCAATCCCAAAGGGGACAGAAGCGCCTCAACCGAATCCTGCCGAGCGGCAGTGAGAATCGAACTTCCAATGCCTCGCTCTCGAAGGGTTTCAAGCGTCGACCTTGCACCATGGTGCAGATCACAGATGTGCACCCCCGCGTTATAGCGCTCGATAAAGGACGCCGCGAGTTGAGACCAACGACCATTACTCAAGTCGAACCCGAGGCTCTCGTAGTAGTCACGCACCGGAAACCCAAACAGTCGGTGATACCGCTCGACCGTCAACGCTCGCAGTCCATCCACGGCGAGTAGATCATTCATCACAGCGATAGAATGATGCAGGTCGTCCAACAGTGTCCCGTTCCAATCCCAAACAACGCTTCGAATCATGCAAACAGTCATAGCATCTCGTGGGCGGGTGGGCAGCGCGATCTAGGTAACATTGGCGGCTTGATTTACGAGCGCGTATATATCTCTCTCACCGCCGCCATTCTCGAAGACCGCAATCCGATTAGAAAACGGCGCTCACACGTAATAGTGACACCCTGACTCACCCCGCCCGTTTCCGTTTTGCAACGACTCGCCGGGGGTTGTGATCGGGGGATGCGCCTAAGCATGGGCGCGTCGGGCGGGGCGGCGCGCTAACTCTTGGACAAGTTCAATATAGTGTTGTTGTAGTTGCGTCGCGGATTGCTCATAACGTCCTCGTTTGCTGCGGGTTATCATACGGCCGATGGCTTTATCGCGGAGCACGAGCTCGTGCAGCTTGCGAATGCGCCGTTTCAGACCTTTGTAGTCGACTGTGGAATCAGCGATATGGGAAATCCTCTTTGCGAAGTCGAGCCATCTCTTCCCGTGCTTGTATCTCCTCCGTGAACATGGACAAATTCAAAGGGCACGGCGGCTTGTTGTTTTCGACGTACTGGCACTCGCTCTGGTCACACAGAACGAACAAAAGGTCAGCGCTTCTCAAGCCACCCTTAGGTTTCTTGCGTAGGCAAATCCTGACCGTCTCGTTGACAAGGTCACAATAATAATCTCTCATCTTCTTGGACGACATAGCGTTCCCTCTGTTCCGAGAGCGCAGGAATCGTCTTGAAAACAACAAGAAGATTGATGCGTATGGCGAAACGTAAATTACCTACGGAGATCTTATCACGTTTCACCGACGATGGGCAGCGGAGAAAATCAAACCGTATCGCGGAACGTACCGCTCGAGATACGGGTGGCGCGAACCGACCGATAGGCTATAATGGCCGCCGTCGGGCAGCCGCTTGACAGCAGCGAACAACAGAACATCTCTTCATTCTTTCGAGATCGCGCTGCTAATTAATACCTCTTCCCCTTCGCTGTTGTATGGGTCGGAATCAAATGTACGGTCGTGCTGTACAGACCAAGCCTATACGTGCACGGCGGAGAACCAGTTTTGTATGCAACCTTCAACATTTATGGCCTCGACCGGCTTCGACCGGTTTGGGCTTCACGAAACCCTTATGCGTGGTATCCGCGCTGCAGGCTTCAAAACCCCCAGACCAATTCAACTCAAGACCATACCTGCCGGTCTTAACGGCCACGACGTGTTGGGGCTAGCCCAAACCGGCACTGGCAAAACAGCGGCTTTTGCGTTGCCGCTTCTCGACCGGCTTATCGTAGGGCAACGCTGCAAGGACCCTCGCGCGTTGATATTGGCCCCCACTCGGGAACTCGCAAATCAAATCGCGGATCACACGCGTAAGCTCTCTAAGTTCAACAGCCTGAAGTTGGTCACCGTCTACGGCGGCGTCTCCATTCGCAATCAAATCAATGAGCTACGCCGCTTTCCGGAAATCGTGGTGGGCTGTCCAGGCCGCGTACTCGATTTGATTCAGCGGGATTTACTCCGGCTCGATAGCGTCGAGACTCTCGTACTGGACGAAGCCGACCTCATGTTCGACATGGGCTTTTTGCCCGGCATTCGAAAAATCCTCGCCGCACTGCCGGCCCGTCGGCAGAACCTGCTTTTTTCGGCCACTATGCCGAAAGAAATACGGCGGTTGGCCGATGAACTATTGACGGACCCGTTGGTGGTTGAGTTGGCCGATACCGCACCGGCTGCCACCGTCGATCATGCGCTGTATATGGTTGCTGAGACGCGCAAGCGCGACCTTCTCCAGCATATGATCACCAGCGAAAGCTGCAAATCGGCCATCGTCTTTACTCGTACGAAGCATCGCGCTAGACGTCTTGCTGAACAGCTGAGTAAGGCAGGACACCGCGCGGTTGGACTTCAGGGAAACATGTCTCAAGCCCAGCGCGACCGGGTCATGCGCGACTTTCGCTCGCATCGCTATGACATACTAGTTGCGACGGACATTGCGGCGCGCGGTATCGACGTGAGTGACGTCTCGCATGTTATCAACTACGACGTACCCAATACACCGTTGGACTACACCCATCGAATCGGGCGCACCGGACGAGCGGAACGCGAAGGTATAGCGTGCACCTTCGTGACTAGCGGTGATCGCGCTTGGGTACGCGCTACCGAGCGCATGATTGGCGCACCGATTCCACGTCGACAGATGGAAGGCTTTGAGCCTGATACCGACGAGACGCCGGAACGCCGCCTCTTACGGCGCGGCAACGTATCCGGCAGAGTGACCGAGCGGACAGCAACGAAGTCGGCAGCGCAATTCGATTGTCCGCGGGCGTCGCTCAGCAACGCATCGAGGCGAACAGGGCGCAAAAAATGTAAAGAACGGATTTACAAATACTACTAATCAATTCATTCCTATACCAAGAGAATCGTGTAGAAGACTATTTCGTTTGGTTGTGGCTACGCCCCTACTCAGCGAAAACGTAGTCCATATCGAAATCGTTCAGTTCTCCATAATATGCCGGAATCCGGTACGGCGCGTCGGGCAGGGTCGCTTACCCGGTAGACTGGCACCTTAAATCCCCCCACCCGTTTCCGGTTTGCTACGACTGTGCGCCACGAAGGCGCAGAAAAGGAGGCCAAAATGGTCACTTAGCTGCAGCTATGCTGCACAAGAGATGAGGGTAGGCCCCTCGAAGCCGCTATGCAGGTAGAGGCTTCAAACCGCCTTATGCTGCTGTGGTCAAAAGCCATGGTGGTGAGCGATAAGGAAA
>JAFGIB010000217.1 GCA_016929805.1 Deltaproteobacteria bacterium
GGCGACCATCTCAACTTCGTCACCGAAGGCGCCGAGATTCTTTGGCCTACCTATACGCAGGCGTTGGATTACGAAATCGAGATCGGATTCGTCATTACCAAGCCGTTGATGAACGCGAGCGCAGAAGAGGCGCTTCAAGCGATCGGTGGCTTCGTTATCGTCAATGACATCAGCGCGCGCGATGTCCAACTGGCTGAAATGGGAAGCGGCTTCGGCCCGCAAAAGTCAAAGCATTTTATCAACGTGATGTCGTCTCAAGTCGTCACCGCGGACGAGATACTACCGCGGATTAATCGTCTCAAGGCCGAAATACGCATCAATGGGAAGACCGTGCGCGCGACGGGCAGCGACTTTCGCCACCACTCGATCGCCGACGCTTTGGTGCACGTCTCTAAAGGAGCGCAGCTTCACCCGGGAGAGTTGTTTGCTACCGGGACCTTACCGGGTGGCTGCGCGCTGGAAAACGACAATTGGCTGAAGGTCGGCGATCGGATAGAACTCTTTATCGATCGTATCGGCGCACTAACCAATACGATTGTCGGATGATGCGTAGCGATCTCTTTAACCCGAAAGGAATCGATAAGTCACATGCATAAACCGGATTATTCGAAAGGTCTCCATAAACTTGTCGAAGGCGTTTACGCCTATCTCCAACCCCGCGGGCAGTGGGGATTAAGCAATGCCGGTCTGATAACGGATGGGGGGCAATCCCTACTGGTCGATACCCTATTTGACTTGCGATCGACTCGCGAGATGCTCGATTCGATGCGAAAGGCCGAACCCGCGGCGACAAAAAGAATCGGCACGCTTGTGATTACGCACGCGAACGGCGACCACTTTTACGGCAGCGAGCTGGTAAAAGGCGCTGAGGTCATCTGCACCGCAACGTGCGCCGAAGAGATGGCCGAGGCCCCGCCGCAAATGATGGAAGCCTTGATGAAGCAAGCGCCCGCGTTGGGAAGTTTCGGCCAATTTTTGATCGATTGTTTCGGCGCATTCGAGTTTAAAGAGACCAATCCATTGCCGGCGACGCGAACTTTTGTCGGCCGGATGGAATTGAGGGTCGGGGATAAACAGATTCAATTGATTGAAGTCGGGCCGGCTCATACGCGGGGCGACCTCATCGTCTATCTGCCCGATGACAAACTCGTGTTTGCCGCCGATGTTCTCTTTATCAAGAGCACACCGATCATGTGGGCGGGACCCGTGAAAAACTGTATCGCGGCATGCGACTTGATGCTCGATCTCGACGTCGAGGTGGTCGTACCGGGACACGGGCCTATCACGGATAAGCAGGGCGTTCGGTCGGTAAAGAATTACTGGGAGTTCATCGAGCGCGAATCGCGCGAATGCTTTCACGCGGGTCTTACGGCCGAGCAGGCGGCGGCGCACATCGACCTACGCGACTACGCGACATGGGGCGAATCGGAGCGAACCGTGGTTAACGTCAAGCGACTCTATAGCTCGTTCAAAGGCGACGATTCGCCGGCGAATATTGCGGATCTATTCGTCTCTATGGCCGCATTCGCGAATATCAAACAGCGCGATAAACGCCTTTTGGAGCCAGGATAGATGATAAAAAAAGAAAATCAGACTCGCTTTAGAATCTTGAAATCAGAAGCCAAGCTGCGCTCGCTCGTATTCGGCAAACCGTGCTCAATCTCCGCTATCTCGACGGACCATCTCGGAGCTTTAGCGCGATTTCGTCGAGCGCGTGCTTGAGCAAGGCGATCTCCTGGGCGAGCCTGAGATTTTGGCGCATCAGGGTAGATACGACCACGCTCAGATAGAGCAGCATCCCAAAGCTGATAATAGCGGAAAAGCCCACGAGCACCATGGGTTCATAGACCACGCCCAACCAATGAGCGGTGGTCGCCCAGGGGCTTATCCAAAGACCTACCACCGCCGGTGTGACCGCTGCGGCTAACCACGGAATCCACAATGTATCCTGAATGCGTCTTCGTCGGATAAGTTCGAGGATAAGCAACAAGGCGGCAATCGAGCTTATCACGCAAACCATCTGAAAATGCTTCAATTCCATCTTATTTCTCCAGCTAATGCTGCGATCGTTTGATGTCTTTTAGCCGTCCGCGATTCAATTTACGTCGGATTTCGACTTCTCTGCCATCGAGCGATCGCTCGGCATCGGGGAACGAACCCGCCCGATGAGCAACGCAATGGTGACTTTTAGCATATAATATAGAATCTTTGAACCATCTATGGACGAACGCCCGCTAAAGCGCGAACGCATGGTAACCGGTAGCTCTTGAATCGCGCATCGATTGCGCTGAAGATATACCAGCGAATCGACTTCAGGATAGTCAAAAGAATGCTCCCGATGTAAGACCGCCGCGGCGGTGCGGTTCGCCATCCAACAGCCGGAAGTCGGATCGGTGATTCGCAATCGACAAACCAGGCGTAACAACAGGGTAAACCAGCGCCTTCCCAAGCGACGCGCAAAGGTGGACGCAAACCCCCCTTTTTCCAGGTAACGCGAGCCGAGCACGAAATCCGCTTCGCCCGCGTCGATGGGCACACGTAGAGCGTTAAGCGCGGACGGATCGTGTTGCCCGTCGCTGTCCAAACGCGCGATCAGCGCGTAGCCCCTTTCTAAACCGAACCTGAGTCCGGCCTGAACGCTGGCTCCAATGCCGCAATTAAACGGCATTGTTATCACTCGAGCGCCCATGCGCGCCGCGATGGCGCCCGTCTCGTCGCTAGAGCCATCGTCGATCACTAAAACGTCCGGTCGGGGATTCAGCGCCTGTACTTCCTGAATGACCTCAGAAATATTGTAGGCTTCGTTCAACGCCGGCAGCAATACCAGCATCGTCTTAGTAGTCGAGCTTGAAACAGCTTTCACTCCCGTACTCACTGAGCTATCCTCCGCGCGAGCGAGGAGAGTCGAGACCAAAGCAGTATCGCGAGTAGCAGTAAAAAACCCATCGCGGTTAAAACCGACGCCAGTGAAAACCACCACGGGCGGTACTCGAATCGTACCGTGTGAGCGCCCGGGGTCAATTCCACAGCGCGCAGCAAAAAGTTCGCCTGAAGCCAACGCGTGGGCTTTCCATCCACGTGGGCAATCCAACCTGGATAACCCGACTCCGAAACGACCAGAAGTCCCGGTCGCTCAAGCTTGACGCGGTATTCTACTTCGGTCGCGGACCTTCGACGTATATCCCTCACGGGCTCGGCTTCGGGCGGGTTATGCTCGGAATACTTGTTGCGCGGTAATTGTTCCAATACCACTTCGCGACGCGGATTGAATTTCGAACTAAAAACGTAGACCAAGGCCTTTTCCGGAGAATCGACGATGGTAGCTCCGTAATTTATCCACGCGTGCCCCATGCGATCGGGATTTTCGAATAACGCGTCGATCCAGGGACGATATCGTACCATTTGCAGCCCGCTTGAGATCAGTGTTTCACTATATCGAATAGGCGCAATGATTGACTGGAGATTCATCGCATCGAGAAACCCCTTGGCCGAAACGAACCGTTTCCAATTCGAAAAATCGTAAAAAGAATCCATTCCGAGATTGACGAAAACCAAACGAAAACGCCAAGGTAAAAAGCTGATTTCGGATCCGAGCAGGCTCTCGATACGCTCCGTCATGGCATATCCATGTCGCACGTCAAAAAGCGAAAAAGTTCTGCCCTTGATGCGCTTCGCATTACCGCTCATCATCACCACGGTGCTGCGAACCTGGGGTTGTCGCATGGGAAACGCCTCCATAAAACGAGGATAGTCGACTGTTTGTCCCAGTGTGATAATAACCAAGGTGACAAAGACACCCCATCGCTGCAAACGCTCCGGTATTCGAGCACAGACAAGGACGAGCAGTAGAATCGCTGCCGCCAAACCGATGCCGACAGCAAGCTCGGTACGTCCGGTCAAATAGACGAGATTGAATGAAGTGCCTTGCGGTATTAATTTCTTCTTATCGCTAATCAACGCGTAAAGCGGGACGGCGCATAGAGCTATCCAAAGCGAGGCTCCGATTCCAACAATCCATCTAGCACGCCCTAGAGAAAGGCCGTGACTTTGCGTCCGCGAAAAAATCACTCCGGCTTTCTTGCTGACCCTTAGATCCCGTATCAACGCATCCGTTCCCAGGGCGGCGAGCCAGGCGAGAAAAAAGAGCGTCATATACAACCAGACATAGGGAAAGCGAATATTTTCTAGTCCGGGTAATTTCCTTACCAACAGCCAGCCGCCGGTAAACATGATAAAGCAAAACAAGAGGCCGCCCGCGGCCGGCCGCGACTTGCGATGAACTATGCCGATAACGACGAATACGAGAAGAGAGGGAAATGGATAGAGCAATCCGCTCAACGTACTGTTAAGAAAGATTTCAGCCGATAAGCTGTTTCCTAGCTCAATAAAATCAACGCGTTTGCTGGTCAGCGCGAGCTCGACCAACGGAACAACTTGAAACGAAGCGAGCAGCCCGCCGAGTATGAACATCGCCGCCAGAACCGGTACGCTTCTCCAGGGGGGCGATTTCCAGTTGCCCAAGAGCCACTGCGCCACCGCATATAGCGTCATCAGTATGGACAAATCAAAACCGACCTCGGGATATCCCGCCGTCAGTTGCAACGCGACGGCCACGGCGAGGCCGACCCAAACGCCCGCGCTCGGTTTTCGAATACTTCGTTCAACTAAGAGAAAGATCAGGGGAATCCATATAAGATTGGCAATACGCACGGGATGGTAGTTCGAGCTCAGCACCAAATGCGCAAAGGTCCAAAAAGCGCCACCGGACATGGCGCCGACGGCGCTGACACCTTGGTCCCGAACGAAGAGCAAGAAAAAGAGGGCCATCCCGCAATAATGCAGAAGAAGATAGATATAATAAGCCGATTCGGGCGCAAGCAGCGCAAAAGCGATGATCTTGGGTGGATACAATACCGCGGGTTGGGCGGTCGCTAAAAAGGGAATGCCGCCGTACTCAAAGCGGTTCCAAAGCGGCAAGTCTCCCCGCAGTAACTCTTCGGTTCCGTAGGCGTATTTCGGCAGGAAGTAGCCGAAAAAGTCGAAACCCACCCGGCTATTCGCTTCCGAAAAGGGTTTTGTCGCCGAGGGGATTAAAACGCCGAATAGCGTGATAATACATAAAAATAGGGTCAGCGTAACAACCAGATAAGTCGGGGTCTGCTTTTGCATGTTCCGCGCTGACTAGTCCGAGCAATCCGGTTCGTTCTCACTACAAGTAAAACGAATATGTATATGCCCGATATGGCCCCGAGAATGTCGAACAATAGATTTTCGAGCTCGACCCGGATATTGAATTATTTTTTCTAAATACTCGACGCCTGATCCGGTTTCCTGCGCGGCGCGATAGAGCGCAATTTGTCGACTGCGCTCTAAAAAAATATACATCACGGCCTCTGTTTCGACCAATGCTCGTATCAACCCCCACGCCGCTTGCCAGTCTACCTGTTCCAAATTATTGGGAACCGTCCCGGGAGCAACGCCGAGTCGCAGCGGCAAACGGATGTCGACATCGCGACCACTGCGATGCGAATCGTGGGGTGGAATCCGGCCCCCACGTTTACGGCTCATATCGCAGATAATAATCTCGCGGGTAAAACCCGTATCCCGCCGAAAATTGACAAGCGCCTTTTGAAGATTTTCGACAGTATGGCTCGAACCCCAGCTATGATCTGGATTGCGCCGAGTATATAGAAGTGGATTTTCGGGTAGTTGAACCGCGTTTTCGATACGCCCGTTGCCCGGTCTTCCCACGCTTCTGCCAAACGTTTGTACGGGTATAACTGGAATCGTCTTTCTTTCCTTGCGTTTCACCTCATCCTTCTCTCTCTCCGGCGCTTGAGGCTCGATCCAGATGACGATTTTCTGTCCGCTTTGGAGTTGCTCCGGCACTTGAGGGTTCCAATAGCGGCGCAGGCGCCTCTGATCGACCTCGTAGCGCTTCGCAATTCTCGACCAGCTATCTCCCGGTTGTACGGTATATTTAACTTTCTGGCGAACCAGCGGTTCAACGTTGGAAAATATCTTCAATTTTTGCCCCACGCGTAACCAAGGACGCTCGGAATCAAGGTCGTTCCAGCGAATGATTTTATCGACGCTCACGAGGTAGTGATCGCTGATCTCCCTCAATCGCTCGCCCGATGTAACCCGGTGATGGATCCATTTGCCGCTGCTTCCGTTTTCCTTTTCCAAATATTCAGGCGGTGCGGCTTTGGCGCTGAATGTCAAACACGCGAAGGCCAACCCAAAACCTATCAGCGCCGGAGCGCTCATTCGAAGGCTTATCGCATTCGCTGGCTTCGCAATCGCGCTCTCTTTTTCGCCGTTCATCATTCAGATAGGGCAGGATGCCGGTCGGGACAAAACGCTCTTTATCGTTCATAATTAGCATATCAGTGGGGAAATGCCCTTAAAAAGCCAAACGAGCCGACAAATGCGTTTCATCGCATCGCCCCCCGCGTATGCGACTGATCGAGCAGACCGCTGAAAGTAAAAAAGTCCCGTCCGGACGAGTTTCATTACAGCGGACAGGGGCTATTCTTCGGATTCGTCTATGGTGCCGATTCTGAATCCCGATCAAACGGTTGCATCAATAAAGGACGGAAAGTCTGACACTGTGGATCGCTCTTGTGGCAGGCGAATCGAACGTGAATATGGTCGTCGTGTTTTGGATAGTGTCGGATCACACCGAGAGGGAAAGTACGCCCGCGCGGATATTGAAACCACATCAGGAGCTGCTCTTCTGTCGCGCCCTGGTCTCGTGCATGTTGATACAGCTGCTTCTGAAGATGATAGTCGATAAAGATCGCTTCGGTTTGTCTCCGAACAAGCCAATACTTCAGAAGCCTCCACTGACGTTTTAGGTCGAGATCGGACGGGCTGACCGGCTTCAACGCACAAATACCCTGATGGCAATTGCGCTGATAATAGGCGATATCGACGTCCCGGCCGCTTTGATGACTGTTATGCCCGAACATGGTCCCGCCATTTCGCAAGCTGAGATCGTGAACCATGACACGCGGCGCCTTTCGGTCGCCTTTTTTAACGCTACTAAAAGCCGCGATCAGGTTGTCGATGGTCTCCTCGGTACCCCACGCGCGTTCTCGATCGCGTATGACGAACGCGCTATGAGTCGGTAGTTTTACGCCGTTGATCAACTGGCCGCGATTCGGTGCGCCCACCGACTCAGAGAAGCTGGGCGGAAGCTTGCTGAAAATAACCAGGCGCTGATCGACCCGAATCCGATCGGGGTTAATGCCGGCATTCCATTTCAACAGCTCCTTTATCGTAACTCGGTTGCGCGCGGCGATTAATGCAAGCGTCTCTCCGGAACGGATGCGATACTCGATTCGACGACTTCCCTGGCCGACGCGCAGTTTCTGCCCTTCGACGATTCTATCGGGAGTCACCTCCGGGTTCCATTGGAGCAACTGATCGAGGGTTACGCGATAACTGCTCGCTATTCGCCCCAGCGTATCACCTTTGGACACGACGTAGATTTCACCACTAAACGAACCGATGCTCTTTGTCGGTTCGAGAAGCAGTTTTTGACCCACATGAATCGCATCGTTATCCAACTCATTCCACCGGCGCAGTTTATCGAGGTCGATATCAAAACGTTTTGCCAGCACGCTCAGCGCGTCCCCCGGGCGCACCACCCAGGTCCTAGGCTCCGCTTCTACGGAGCCGGTAAAAACCATAAACAGAAGCCCGGTCACGGCTATAGCGCGAGCGTGTAATAAAAGGCGTCGATGCGACATTAATTTCATCCTTCAGGTGATCGCTGAGGCCTAATATTGCGAAAAACCTCGAGCGAACGGCGAAAAAGCGCCTAAAACACCGCGCGTAACTCTTTAGGACCTCAGCTCGGCATCCCTGAGATAGGTCCGTAAAAAGCTCGCACACGCTTCGTTCGCGCTTTTTTTTCGCGAGCGAGGCGTTTTACTCCGGCGGGATTTTTGCAACATGAGGCTCTACTACTACCCCTACGCGATTTTGCGAGATTGGACAAAAAAACGGCGAATCCGTTCTCAGCGACCGATCGAATCGCAAGCATTAGGCTGAGAACGGCTTTATAACGGCCCCGGCCGCGTTCGCTAGAATCGTCTACAGCGAAGCGGAACAAGCGGAGAGGTCAAACAAGCAGTCAGGCGTACAGCTCAACGTTCCCGCTTCTCCTGTTAGGCTTTCGCAGCTTTGTCCCGCCAGATTCTCGCCGTCGCACTGTTCTCCCAAATCGACGTCGATATCGCCGTCTCCGCAGGCCGCCACGGCCGGTTCAGTCGGTTGCGTGCCTGTATCCGGGGCCTCGGCCGGCCCTTCGTCGGGCAGGGTTTCGGCAATACCCGCGTTGGACACCACGCCCTCATTTTCCCGATAATAGACATTATACTCAGTGGGATCAATCGCGGGCAGTGAGACCTCGGCCACGGGAGCGGCTAAATCATTCAGATCGTGCACCAAGATTCCGCCGTAGCTAATCGAATAAATAAAATCGCTCGCCTGACCATCGACCTCGCCGCTGATAAAAACCCCGCGGCGGACCTCGGGCGCCGGACGCCGACATTCATATCGCATTCGATATGAATTTAAGTTATAGCCCGCATAGATCTCCGGACAGCTTCCGGTCAACAGATTCGTATGATCGACGGAACCCAAGGGCTGAAATCCCTCGTCCAGGGTCACGCGAAAGAGTTCTAAGCGGCTGAGAAAAGAGCTTCCGTAACTCACGAAAGGAAAAGCAAGCAGATCCCGCTCGGCGTAGTAGTTGAACGCTTTATGCTCAGTCTCGGCCGCCGATTCGCCGGGTTTTTCATACTCGTGTTCCCATTGCGACCGAGGATTCGCGGGATCGCTAACGTCGAAAATCCGCAACATCAGGACGGTAGCGTTTCCCCAACTGTCGGCGCTTCGTCCGATGGTCAACAGATGGCTCTCATCAATCGGATGCATGTATTCGCTGAATCCCTCGATTTCAAGTGTGCCGAGCACCGGGGGCTTCTTCGCTTGCGGATCGGATAGATCGACGACGATCAGCGGATCCGTCCGCCGAAAAGTCACCACGTACGCGTAGTCGCCGACAAAACGCGTTGAACGGATATCCTCTCCTTCGTTCCCGAGAGCATCGGTCTGACCGACCTGCACCAGCTCATGGTCAACCGCTTTGAGCGTTGTCACCCGGTTGTCCGGAATTTGAGGCGGTTCGCTCGACGCGGCGCTGTTCGATAACTCGTCTCTCGGCTCGTCGCTATCGTCCGTGTCGATTTCGGCAAAACCGATAAACGCGCCTCGCCACTGCCGCAATTCGGTCGCGACGCGAATCAAGCCCCCGCGCTCGTCTATGGAGAACTGATCCTCGACGTGTCCTTGAACGAAGCCCGATGCGATATACTTCGTGTCCATGGTTGACGACAAATCAAAGCGGTGTAACGCGGTTTGTTCTCGGCTCTCTCCGCGTTGCAGCCAACTCCAATCGTTGTGCGCCAATACCAGCATTTTCGCGCTGGAATAGACCTCCGCGGCATGACCCAATATGGTCGCACCGCCGAGTCGGCTGGCGTCGTCGGATAGATCCATCGCCACGATATTGGTCATTCCATAGTCGGTCAGAGCGGGAGACGGCGAATAATAGTCCCGGCAATGCGGTTCGATCGGTTCCAATTTCCCTTGCACCACCTCAAGCTGCCTGGGAAGCCAATTGGATAACTCGGCATTGCGCACCTGCTCGATCATGTCGCTTCGCCATAATTTGATCTGCTCGTCGATTTCCGACTGCGGCAACTTATCACCCCAGATATCATAGTATCTGATATTCGCGTCGAATTGCGGTGCGATAAATCCGCCTTGGATAATCACTCGCGCGATGGAGTCGTGAAGACGAGCGGAAAGATAGCTGCCTTTGATATAGATCTCTCGTATTTCTCGCGGCCGAGTCTCTTGCTCGATATTGACCAAGGTTATCTTGGTATACGCGGTGCTCGAATTGCCGTCATAGCTCTCGGGTTCAGCCGACGCGCTATTTGATTTCGTTCCGCTCAGCGTTCCGTCGGTGTCAACCACCTCGGAAAAGATCAGCGCGCGTTCTTCCCAGATAAACATCTCTCTCGGATATCCTTCAATAGCGAGCCGGCCTTTGACATCCGTCGACGCGGGGGCCCAGGCATTGATAACGAATAACTCACGGCCGTGCAACAGATAGATGTGTTCTCCTTTCTTATCCGTCTTAACAATATCGGGTTCATCCACGCCTTTCACTTGAACGTTGGTATCCGAATGAGCGGTCGGCGAGCCGCTTGTTGGAGTCTCGCTTCCGTCGGAAATCGCCTTTGCTTGATCGCTGCTTCCGGAAGCGGCGTCGCTCGGAGCGGCGGTTTCTGTCGACGCCGCCCCGGCCTCCGCGGGCTCGTTGACGAAATCGGCGGAACCCGCGTTCGCGGTCGGCGGTTGCGCCGAATCATCGGAGACGGAATTCTCTAAACCAGAACTCCTTGGGTACCCCTTGGCGCTATCCGCATCGCGCATTTGGATCGCTAGGATGTCGATCTTCGCGACCATGTCGTTTTGTATATTTTCTAGCAGTTCCTCACAGCCGCTCGCTTGCAATAGTTGGGCGACCACTTGGCGTTCTTGTGTCTCACTTGCGTCTGCTTCGTCTTCTAAGAACGAACAGGCAGATATGGTAGCCAAAATACTTACGCTGACAACCAGCACGCAACATCGTCGATATGTAAACATCGCCCACCTCCGTATTGATGTATTTATCTTATTGCAATCATTATACCAGAAATACGATGGCAAAAAAGAGCATACTAAACACTAAAATGCTGTGTCAGATTGTGCCACGCCTCGTCTCGCAACGGCAGATTTGTCAGGCTTGATTCTTTCCAAGATCAACAACCCAAGGCTGACTCAATAACGTCGTGTCCGACATAATCATACCGAATAAGTCGATCCAGCGCGCGCAGCGGTCCAGCACCCAGCTATCGCACGAAGCGACCGCGGCCTGTGTCTCGACCAGCCGCCGGTCGGGATTTGCTGTTACGACCACGTCCCAGGGCCAAGCGCGCTCGCTCGCTATGCCGCGTAACAGTTTAGCTAAACGGCCGGAGTTGGAAACCGGGCTATCGAGATACCAGGAGACTGAAGCCGGTTCGACGGACTCAAGGTATCCGCCGAGGATATCTATCGCCGCTAAGGTCTCTTTAACCTTGCGATAACTGCCGTGAATACCGGCCAAATCACGGTGCGCGCCGTCTCTTCCCTTGATGACCACACCCCCCGAGATAGCTGATTCAATCGTTATTAAACAATTGAAACCATCGATACTCAGTCGGTTGTGTCTTAACTCGCTTGAATTCGCTATTTTCTTCCGAGATCGATCTAACAACGCGCGGTCCGAACAGGCGCTGCGCGATATCGCTTGACGCTGCCGCGCGCTGAGGGCGTAGCGGTCTCCGACGAGCTTCAACGCGGCTTTACCGGGATAATCCCGAGTTAAGAGCAAACTCAAATCCGCGACCGCGCGGCATAAGGCATCACGTTGCGTCCGGTTGAAAAGCGCCCGATCCTGAGGGTGCATTCCTCGATGGTGTTCTTTATCAGTCATGTTGAAAAGGTTAGTCATTCGGAGTCGACCAAAGCCGCGCCGCGCCGCGCACGCCGCTCGAGTCGCCGTGAAGCGCCCGAACCACCTTGGTAGAAACCCGGTCTGAAAAGACGTAGCGCGTAAGTAATTGTGGCACAGCAGTGTACAACCTTTCCATATTGGACAATCCTCCACCGAGTACCACGGCATCGGGGTCTAACACGTTGATGACGCTCGCCAGACCTCGCGCCAGCCTGTCTTCGTAGCGCGTGAGCGCCGCCTCGGCCGCTTCGTCTCCCGCCGCGGCTCGCGCGGCTATCTCAAATGCGGCGATCTTCTCTCCCGTCGCCCCCTCGAAATCGCGGCTGAGGCCGGGGCCGGATAAAAACGTTTCGATACATCCAAGCTTTCCGCAGTAACACCAGTGACCCGCGAGCTCCGCGTCCGTCGACCACGGAAGCGGATTGTGTCCCCATTCGCCGCTTATCGCGTTCGGCCCGACGATCAGTTTCTTATCGATCACAATGCCGCCCCCGGTTCCGGTACCGAGAATCACGCCGAATACGACCCGTTCCGCAGCCGCCGCTCCGTCGCTGGCTTCTGATAGGGCGAAGCAGTCGGCGTCGTTCGCGCAGCGTACGCTGCGCGAGAGCGCGCGACTCAAATCTTCCGCTATCGGTTCTCCTATTAAACATATTGTATTTGAATTCTTTATCCGTCCGGATGACGGCGAGATCGAACCCGGCGTACAGACGCCGACGCGCGCCGATAGATTCAGTTTTGACTCGACCTCGGTAACTAAATCAACAATCGACTCGATTATCTTATTATAACTATTAGCCGGAGTAGGTATACGTCTTCTATACCGTTCGTTGGCGTCGGCATCGAGCGCAATGATCTCTATCTTGGTCCCACCCAGATCAACTCCGATAGATATTGGAGACTCAGCCGGTGGTGTCATTTGCTTTCTCATATGGAAGGGAAAGGCCGATTAGCGATCGCGCCGGTCGGTCTGGTAAAGACTTAAAGCGATCTGTAAGCGGCCGTTTAAAACGCGAGATAGCGCGGATATATGGAAAAAAGGCGAGCTTTTACCGTAGACGGCTGAAACCCGGACCATATTAACTTGAATGAAATGGAAAAACGCGACGAAAAAAGTCGATTTACGAAAAAAATCCAGCATGACTATTAGAAGATTGTATTCCAAATAACCATTTCGTTCAAAAAGTTCACAACGATTGATCTGCTAACAAGACAATTCGTCTGCAAGAGGCGCAATAATAGTCGATTTTTTTCAGATTATACCCGTGTTGCATTTGACAGAACGCTCTCGAGATGTCACCCGTTGGCTGATTAGTTCTAGGGCGCTTGAGTTGATCGACGCCACATTCAACAAAAAACGCGTCTCACTGATTGGAGGACGCTGCAAAGTATTTCCCGCACGCGTCGAGTCAATGTCTGAGAATATCATGAAGAAGTTTATTACCACAGGCGCGGTGTTGCTAGCCACGTCGGCTAGCAGCGCCCAACATGCGCCGCCCATTCCCGAAAATCAATGGACGCCGTCGACTCAAGTCTGGCTGGCACGCGCGATGGTCGCCGAAGCGGGTTGGACCTCGGAAAACGACCATATCGCGATCGCCTATGTGCTCGCGCGCCGCTGGCGCCGCCTTACCGAGCGCTGGCCCGAGTTGCGATTCCTCGACGTCATACGTAACTACTGCGCCGGCCTAGGTAGCTACCGCCGAGAACTAACCCCCCGGCAACGCTGGCTTCGCTCGCTCTCGTGGAATGACTTGGTGCCGGAGGGTTGGCCGGAAGGCATATCCTGGGATCGACATCTGCGCTATTGGCGATCGATTCTGGAACGATCGGATAGATGGAGTAAAGGGAATCTGCTCGACCCTTGCCGAGGTCGAGCGTGGCATTGGGGAGGGACTATCGATACTCCCCGCGGACGAATGGTTCCGGTCAACTGCGGAGAAACTCAGAACACGTTTTACAATCTGAGCATCGAGACGGAAGAAAGAGTAGCGCCCGCACCGGGACGCGCAAAGCGGTAATCTACGTTAACGTTGCAAAAAATCCGTCGGCGTAAAGCGCTTCGCTCGCGAAAAATAGTGCGAACTAAGGGCGTGCTCACTTTTTTATAGACCTCACTTGGGGTGCACTAAGCTGCGGCCTAAAAAAAGTTCCGCGCGCCCTTATTTCATCGCTTTTTTTGCGCTTCCGCTCGACGTTTTTTGCAACGTTAAGGTCTATCGAGGCGGATGAGCCGAACCGGCATTTTGTCAAAGAGGTCGAGCGGAGGGCGATAAGGCAGGCGCAGCCTTGGCTCGTAGGCGATTTCGCAGACGAAGGGGCTTGCGCCGGCAGAGTTGTTTCTCCTCTAAAAGCGTGTTTGCCGCGTTTTTAGCCAGCGCTGAAGAATAGTGCTATTGTTTTGTCAGCGATAGCAGCGAGCGCCGGTCAAGGGATAATTGCCGTCGATTGGTGAAAATCGGTTGAGAGTGAGGTAGTGTGTTAAATATGAAACAAACCGCGTCGCTCATCTTTATCTCTCCGCTTCTTTGCTGCGACTGTGGCAGCAACCAAGGCGGCCGGCTCGGCCCGGCGCCGGCGGTTTCACAGCCGCTGGAACAGACGCAGAAAAACGATCCGAATGACCGATCGGATGAACGAGAACGGATGGTTCGAGAGCAGATCGAACGGCGTAATATCAAGAATCAGCAAGTCCTTCAAGCGATGCGCCGAGTACCTCGCCATCTCTTTGTGCCGATGGCCTATCGAGACAACGCGTACGAAGACCGCGCGCTGCCTATCGAAGATGGGCAGACTATTAGTCAACCTTACATCGTGGGGTTGATGACCGAGTTAGCCCGCGTCAATCCCGGAGAGACCGTGCTCGAAGTGGGAACAGGGTCGGGTTACCAGGCGGCGGTATTGGCTGATATGGGGGTCAATGTCTATTCCGTCGAGATTGTCGCCACACTGGCAGAATCCGCGAAAGAACGGTTGCTCAAGCTCGGCTATAGAAACGTTCACGTTCGTCACGGCGATGGTTACGATGGATGGAAAGAGCACGCGCCGTTTGATGCGATATTGATCACGGCCGCGCCGCCGCACATTCCCGAGCCGCTCAAGCAGCAACTCAAAGTCGGAGGACGGCTGGTAGTTCCGGTAGGGGAATGGCAACAACAGCTCATCGTGCTGAGGCGCACCAAGACCGGTTTCGAAAAGCAGAGCATCATACCGGTGATATTTGTGCCGATGACGGGAAAGATTCAGTCCGAGAATCCCTGAGCCAACGCGAAACGGCCTCCAAATCAGTTTGCGCGCTTATTCGCCGTAGGCGAAACAAGCGGCGAATGGCAAGGTATTGGGGCCGGCTTATCCTCGAAAGAAATCCGGCGAGCGTGCGACCGCACGACGGTGTAAACCTTTACAGAACGTAGAGCGGAAACGCGAAAAAAGCGATGAAATCAGGGCGCGCGGAACTTTTTTAGGACCGGAGCTTAGGCACCCTAAGAGACGTTAAAAAAAGTGAGCACGCCCTTAGTTCGCGCTATTTTTCGCGAGCGAAGCGCTTTACGCCAACGGATTTTTTGCAACGTTAAGGTAAAGTAAGGGCGACGCCGAAAACGGCGTCGTCCCGCGCAGTACGCGAGGAAGGTAGTAGCAAGGGACGCTCTATAAACGCTCGCGTCGCGAATAGGGATCTCGCGATCCTATATGTTCGGCAGCATAAACCATATCGTCGGTTCGGGAACCCCATCAGGAAAAGCGGCTCCGATTAATGATAAGAATCTAATCGTAATCGTACGACGTTGACCGGTCATTAGGACGCCGCAGCGGCTTTTTCCGCAGATAGGCGCAACAGTAGCGGAGACTGAAGAAGGCGAGACAAGGGCTTCCTGCCCTCTAAATTGATAAACCGCCTCTGTAGCAAAGGGCATATTCCGATACTCCTCGATCTGTTCAGGTGTCATTTCCGCAAAAAGGGGATTCTCTTCGAGCAGCTCTTTCTCACTCTTAGCCCTCTTCTTTTTCGACTTTCTTCCGGCTTCCTCCGCGGCTTTTTCCTGGTTGGGATCGGGAGCGCCGACTCTTCTGAATTCGACGTTAATCGCATCCCCCAGAGCAAAAAAGACGATTTGCAACTCGCCGCCTTCCGCAATCTTTAAGGGTTTTTCCTTACAAAAGCCGCCGGAACTTCGCGCGCATCCCTGATATACGCTGTCCCAGACATTTGTAAATTCCCCCCACGACCGCGCTTGGACCGTATCGATCGTAACAACATCGTCGGCGTAAGGGACGACTCGATAATCATCTAGCGTCAACCAGCCGGTTTCTGTGCTATTCGGCTTACGAACCCTAAAAGAGAGGCTCTTAATACCCACGGCCTGAGCAGTGTTCAACACCTGAACGACTGCCTGATAAGAGAGATTCGAATGGGCTTCCACGGCCAAACAAGAACGGGGAGCAGCCTGCCACGCGGATTTGAGCTTCAGTATCTGATCGCCGTCTTGCTCGGAATCAGCGACTTTACCTCCGCTGATCGCGAGAGTCTGGTTACCGCTGAAACGCATCGACGTTGGCGTCAGTTCTATTTTGTGACATTCCGATGGATTGCGTCCACCGCTTCGCAACGAGACCGGTAAAGCGAAAAACTCCACCATCGAGGTCGAGGCGGTAGCGGGAGCCGTTTCACCTTCTGGGCTCTGTTTTTTGCTATCGCTTTTCTTCTGCTCGCTTGAATCACAAGCCGTTAGAAGAAAAACGAGAGCCGTAAGCAGAGTCGTTCGAGGTTTTTTCGCGAAGAACATGGCCCGAATCATAACTCGATTATCCGGTTTATGCTGAAAAAAGTTTCCCCGGCGGGAAAAATGTTCGACAGACCGATATGCCCGCTTCGAGATTGATAAGATGAAAAGTCGTAACTTTGATTGAAATTTCGCTGACCCGCGACCGATGTGCTATGCTGTAAATCGTCTTTCCCGTGACCGTACCGAATTCGCGTCGGAGAGACCTTCCCGTATACGGAATCAGTACCGTGCGAAACAATATCATTGCAGTATACCCTGGTAGTTTCTGCCCACCCACTATCGGCCATACCGATGTAGTAGTTCGGGCTGCCGCTCACTACGACAAATTAATCTGGGCGATCGGCGTAAATTCAGCAAAGAAATGCTTTCTAACGGTCTCAGAACGCCTCGATATGTTGCGCCGGATTGTCGAGGAGCTTAGGCAGGAAGGTTTAAACAACATCGAGGTTGATTCCTTTGAAGGTTCCGCCATTCGATACGCGGAACGAATCGAGGCCTCTTTTATATTGCGAGGCTTACGCAACACCTCGGATCTCCAATTCGAATTGGATATGGCAACGGCGAACAGAGGCATCTCGAAGAAAATCGAAACCGTATGTATGTTTTCGAAACCCCACTACGCGACCCTTAGCTCCTCCATGGTAACAGAAATCGCGATATTGGGAGAGAAGATCGATCAATACGTTCACCCTTACGTCGCCCGGCAGATTAACAAAAAGCTGGGCGTCTATCGGCAGCCATCGAAACCACCGCAAGACGATCAGAGCGAAGCGAGATCCAGCGTTTCGATAAATGAGCTAAAACAACGAAGAGAGTCGAAAGAGCCGAGTTGATCAGATAGATTTTTGTCCTCAGAATAGTATCTTCGATCGACCGGCAAAGGAAAAGACAAGGGGTGCTCAAAATGCCCGTGGCGGATCTAACCAAAACGGCGATTATCATATGCAGCCTTTTATTCGTAGTGGATTGCGCTACAGGACATGAAGTATGTCGAACGGATCCGGCAACCAACGTCGAGCGCTGTTTCATAGTAAGCGGCGATTACGCTGAGGCAGCGGCCACCGCTACCGCGGCCGCTGCTTCCTGGGCGGTCGTCGGATGTACCGTCAATGGCTGTGAACCGCCCTATCGCTGTAACCCGGAAACAAAACTATGCGAGCGCATTCGCTGTGGCGAAGGGATGGGATCCTGTCCGTCCGGTTACGTCTGCGACCCTGTCAAAAACCTGTGTATGTAGCCGTTAGTGCTATCATCGATGTAGCAAAAACCGTGATACCTTATATCGTATAACCCACGGAAACCGCGATTGCGGTAGCCGCCGCTAAAAGAAATAGCGACTGATACTTGAGTTCTTCAGAATATCGCAGATATATTCTTCGGGCGGTCTTCCGCGGCGATTCCATGATGCCGTAAAAAGCGGTTTTCCCTTATTATTATTACGAAACCCGAAAAATTCGATCGAGAACGAAACCATAGTTCGAATATTGCGCAAACGGTAAAACCTTGCGGTGTACTTGTTTGACTCACCATTTCCGCACGACGTTGGGTATCAATTCTATCGCTTATTTATAGTAGTGTGGACTCGACGCCGTTGCCGACTATCGTTAACGAACCTTCTTCTTATAACGCGCTCGACGATGGACTTCGAGTAATGAAAAAAACGATCAATACCGGCTTGACCGCGAATCAAGAATGTACAAAGAATGGTGAACCGTCAACGTCTTTCCGGCATGACTGTCAAGACGGTTAGAAAACCGGACGCGTAAGCGGATGCGACGAGACGAGGAGTGTTGTTGGTTGTTTTATCTATAAGTAGCAACACGGACCGAAGATAGAAACCGATTCTAATGCTAGGGTCGGTCTGGATTACTAACTATCAATACTATCCGTTCGGTACGGATATTGAGGAATAAACCCATATGATAAAACGCGAAATAATCCCCAAAGGAATCGCTCGGGCCTTCTGGATATCCTGGGCGGTTCTTTTCGCCGTACAGAGCGCGGCACATGCCCAAGCGGCACAGGAGCCTGAAGCAACGACCACGGCGCCCGACACGCTTCCGACGGCGGAAACGCCGACGGCCGAAGAACAAGCTTCGTCAACTGCTGAAGTCGGGCAAGAGGCCGAACCCACTGAAACCGCGATCGAGCCGGCAGCCACAACGGCGCCTGCTGAGACCGCGATAGAGCCGGCGGCGGCCACGCCGGAGCCTGCTGAGACAAAGATCGAGCCGGCGGCTGCTCCGGCTCCGCAGCCTCCACCGTTATTTAAACCAGGACTGCTATTACAGACCTGGGCGCGTATCGAGGACCTTCCCGCGGGAGAGGAATTCGATACCCGATTTACCCTGTATATGAGAAGAATTCGCATCCTTTTAAGCGGTCAAATCAACGATTTGGTCAATTATTTCGCCGAAACGGATAATCCGAATTTCGGCAAATATGGAGATTTCGCTCCCAAAATGTTTATCCAGGACGCGTGGGTCGAGCTCAACGTCGCCCCGGAATTCCAGCTCGATATCGGCATGCTGCTCTTACCCTTCTCGCATCAGGGAATGCAGGGCGCGACCACGCTGAACGCTCTCGACTATCACGTGCGCCTTATCCGATATCCGATTAGTCAGGTCTGGCGAGATATGGGCGTAATGGCTCGCGGTCTCTTGTTTGATAATGTTCTTGAATACCGCCTGGCCGTTACCAATGGCGCTCATCCAAATGCCAAGACGAAAACAAATGCGGCCGAGGCAAGCTACCCGAGCGACCCTCGCAATCCCAAGGATTGGCCGCGGCTGACGGCTCGCCTTGTGCTTAACGCGTTTGAGCCGGAAGGCGTACCGACCGTTGCCGGATTCTTCTACAAAGGCGCGTACCTTAAGGAAACGCCTGAAGGCATTATTTCCGCCAAGAAAGTCCTGGCTTTGGGCGGTTCGGTCGATTGGCAAAAAGGGGTAAACGTTTCGATGCAGGAAGTAGAGCAAGACGTATGGGAGGTCGATGAGACGAAGGACTATTTCGCGGCCGCGGCCGACGTTTTCGCGGAAATACCATTGAGCGACGACAAGCGAGTTGCTTTAACCGGACAAGTGAACTTTTACTTCTATAACCACGGTGACCGGAAAGGATTGTCGTTCTACGATCTCGAGGGTAACAAGGATCTTTACAGCGGTGTCGGCATCGCATCAGAGCTCGGGCTTCGCTATGACGCGATTGAGCCGATCATTAGTCTCGATTGGTTTAACTCAAGTAAAGTCCCGGATGATGCCGGCGAGATAGGCGACTATCTAGCGGTTTACGGTGGAATAAACTATTTCTGGATGGCCCATGCATTGACCTTCAAGCTGGAGGTCGGAGCGCAGAAGGAACCTCGTTTAAGCGGTAGCGAAATTATCGATAAATTCGCTCCGTTCGGAACGATACAGTCTCAGTTTCTCTTCTAAAGTATGAGCCCCGCGATGCGCCAGAACCCGCCGGATACCATATGGCTTGATGGACTATACTTCTGCCTTGTGGTCGCCCGGCGGGTCCAACCCGATTCGGAGAATAGATAACGGTTGGACGAGCACTGTGCTAAGAAGGGCATACCCCCCGAAGCCATCGCGGACATAACCAAAATTAAGAACCAACTTAGCGCATAATGGATGTACAAGACCGACGATATGATTTAACTGTCTTAATTCAATAGAGTTACGACATTTATGTCTTTGGATTTAAGGAGGCCACTATGGCGGAAAAAGTAGAACTAAGGGAAGACAAATATTATCCACCTAAAAAAATGAGCGAGTCGACGCACGTCAAATCGATGGATCAATACAAGGCGATGTATGAACGATCGTTGAAGGATCCAGCGGGTTTTTGGAGTGAAATCGCCGATCAGTTCTATTGGCAGAAAAAATGGGACAACGTTGTCGACTACAATTTCGACCTAAAAAAAGCAAAGGTTTCGATCAAGTGGTTCGAGGGTGCGAAGACCAATATCAGCTACAACTGCCTGGACAGACACCTTGCAAAGCGCGGCGATCAGGATGCGCTCATATGGGAAGGAAACGAACCGACTCAGGACCGGAAGCTAACCTATAAACAACTACACGCCGAAGTATGTAAATTCGCCAATGTGCTGAAGAAATACGACGTCAAAAAGGGCGACCGCGTTTCGATCTATATGCCGATGATTCCGGAGCTTCCCATCGCCATGTTGGCGTGCGCGAGAATCGGAGCGATTCACAGCGTGGTGTTCGGCGGATTTTCGGCGGATTCTCTCAAAGACAGAATCCTAGATTCAGCCTGTAAGATAATAATCACGACCGACGGATCTTATCGGGGTACAAAGGCTATCGGACTTAAAGAAGCCGCAGACAAAGCCATGGAGCTTTGCGAAGCGGAGGGGCACAAAGTCGGCACCTGCATCGTCTACCGGCACACGGGCGAAGCAAAAGGCATCAACTTGAATATGAAGAACGGCCGCGATCACTGGTGGCATGACTTGATGAAAGACGCTTCTCCTAACTGCGATGTCGAGTGGATGGATGCCGAGGACCCGTTGTTCATTCTCTATACCTCCGGATCAACCGGAAAACCCAAAGGCGTGCTTCATACCATCGGCGGCTATATGGTATACGTCTCGATATCGCACAAACTGATTTTCGACTATCAGGAGGGCGATATCTATTGGTGCACGGCGGACATCGGTTGGGTTACCGGGCATTCGTATATCGTTTACGGGCCTTTGTGTAACGGCGCCAGAAGCGTCATGTTTGAAGGAATCCCGAACTATCCCGACGGCAGTAGGTTCTGGCAGGTTGTGGACAAGTGGAAGGTGAACCAGATTTATACGGCGCCTACCGCCATTCGAGCGATTGCGGCGCTCGGCGATGACCTGGTGAAAAAGACGTCGCGCAAAAGTATCAAGCTTCTGGGGACCGTGGGCGAACCGATTAATCCGGAGGCTTGGAGATGGTATCACAGCGTGGTCGGTGAAGAACGCTCCCCAATAGTCGACACTTGGTGGCAAACCGAAACCGGCGGTATTCTAATAACACCACTTCCCGGCGCCATTCCGACGAAGCCCGGGTCTGCAACTTTACCGTTTTTCGGCGTAGAGCCCTGCATTCTCAACGAAAAAGGCGAGGAGCTGAAGGGAGAGTGCTCTGGGATTCTCGCGATCAAACGGCCCTGGCCGGGAATGATGAGAACGGTCTACGGCGATCACGCCAGATTCGAAGACACCTATTTCAAAATGTATAACGGCTATTATTTCACCGGCGATGGGGCTCGAAGGGACAAGGACGGTTATTACTGGATAACCGGCCGAGTCGACGACGTTATCAACGTATCGGGTCACAGGCTCGGAACGGCCGAAGTCGAAAGCGCCCTGGTGCTTCATCCAGCGGTAGCGGAAGCGGCGGTTGTGGGTTTTCCTCACGACATCAAAGGAACGGGTATTTACGCCTACGTGACCCTTAATATCGGGGTTGAATACAGCGATAAGTTGAAGGCCGAGCTGATCTCCCATGTTCGCAAGGAGATCGGGCCGATAGCGACTCCGGACATCATTCACTGGGCGCCCGCGCTACCCAAGACGCGGTCGGGTAAGATCATGCGGCGTATCTTGAGAAAAATCGCGGAGGGAACACCCGAACAAATCGGAGATACGACGACCTTAGCCGATCCGAACGTGGTAACGAACCTGGTCGAAACCTGGAAGAAGGAAATCGCCAAAAAGAAGTAAGGAATAGACAGAACGGTTTTACCACCGCGCGACGACTGATTCGCGCGGTGGCGAAATCGAACGCTTCCGCGGGACAGGCGAGCATGGCGCGCGCGCCGTAGCTGTGCAATTAGATCCGAGAAAGAGGCCGGTTATAGGGGAAACCGCTGCTGTAACCAAAGAGCGATATCGCCCGAGTCGCTTTCAATAACGAAAACGTATTAGCGCCCGATACGACGTCGTAATTAGTGACAACCCTCAGCTCTGTAGCTAAAGCTATCGAGCACGTGGTCGGCTCGTTCATATCCGAGAACACCTTCCAACGACATTTGCGGTTGAGCCGGCTCCAGGTTGTCGAATATATGGTGTATCTCCGCCGCGGAAATTTCGATCTCTCGGGCCTTTCCGGCCGGTTTAATGCTCAGCCCCACGGGTTGAAATAGATTGACGTAGCAGTCGAGCTTTTCGTCGTAGATATCGATAAACACGCCGGTAAAACTGGCGAAAGAGGCCGTGCGGAATTCCTCGACGCGTACGCTGTCCGTAAGGCGATTGTGCTCGATATTCGAACTGGTTACCGCGGCCTTTAGCGGGTAAGGAGCTACCTTGGACGATAGGATATATTTCGCATAGGGCAAGAAGCGCTTGACTGGAACGCCGCCAACCAATTCGGCCTCTGAATCGTAGATGCTGAAGTAATCAGCGGTCAGCTCGTTTCCGATCGGTTGAGGCTCCGTCGTCATGAAGCTCTGATCCGGCAAGCGTGGATCGATGCCCCCGAGAAACTCCGGAGAAACGTAAAAGAGCGAGCGGCCGGCCACTTTGTGCGTATACGGATTGCCTACGTTATAGGGAACCGGACCTGTGGTGAATCGTTCGATATCGACTAGCAACTTGATGCGATTGGTGCTCCAACCGGGTTGCAGAAATTCATTGGGTATTGATGCAATTACCTGTCGGCCATCAGGCCGGAAAAGAAAGATGTTCTTACAGGCGTCGTCGTAGACCTCCTTGAACGGCGCCAGCGCCGCCATGAGATAACCGCAATCGGTAGAAGTCTGCCTATCATTCAGCGGACGGGCGATGCGGCCGTAGCTTCCGCCGTTCTTTTCCGGCACGTATCCGACGTGCGAGCCCCCGAAATCAATATTCACGGAGCTGTGGTGAACGGCTGCTCCCAGCGCCGTTTCATTGTATACGCCGCCGATTCTTCCTTTATCAAAAGGGTAGTGACCGGTGTACGCGTAAAGCACGAGGTCAACTCCGAATAGCGATTCGTCCGAGCACTTCCATTTGCAGGGTAAGGCTCTCTTGGGATCATATTGAAAACCCATTTTAGTAACCTCTTCGCTCTTTAGAAACGAAAGCGCCCTACCGACGAAATCCTGAAAGAGATAAGGACGCCGCGAAAACAATACGACGGTCTCTTGTACGGCGGGGAGGAAGGAATTCGGATCGCAATACGCGGGTAACCAAATACGATTGGATTGTTTCATCCAGACTCCTTTCGCGGGTCTACTCACCTTTCGATGAGGTTGTTTCGCGGGCTTAGTCAAAACGATGATTCCCGTTTCCTGGTTTTCGCTATTCGTTCGTTTTTATATCCGCCTCGAGTGGAAATCCAGACTTCGGTAGTATATATGGGTCGTTTTAATCCTCGAAAAATATCGATACGAATCGAGTCGGGCAAGCGCAAATAGATTCATCGACCGTAGTAAATACTGTCGCCGCGGGCTGGAACGGCAAATAACAAAAGCGACTTTGGAATCGGGATGAGTCGCTCGTTTAGGGCTCGCGAAACCTTTTGGATCGCGGCTTAGTGCACCCTAAGTGAGGTTAAAAAAAGTGAGTACACCCTTATTTCGCTCTTTTTTACGCGAGCGAGGCGGTTTACGCCTACGGCGTTTTTGCAACGTTAAGGTATGTTACGCTCCCCTCAAAGGGCGTCCCGATCGTCTCACTCGCGAACCTAAGAGCCTATCCGAGTAGGGCGGACCGAGTCCGGCAATCGAGCCGCGAGCGAGGGGCGATCTCGGGTCGAGAATAAGGCAACAATAACGAAATCGGTCGCGCCAAGGCCGAGATAGCGGCAAAAGCGTCGAGACGGCTCGCCCGGCATTCGAAAAGGTTTTTTCGCGCAATAAAAGCCTTTTTTTTTCGTGGCGCGCCGGGAACCGTCGAAAGGAGCTGTCTAGATGGTCGTAGGTCACGGCGAAAGACAACGGAATCGACGCCTCCCTAGGACGAAACTCGGCCGGGCGTACGCGCGGCGGATTGAGTCAACGCTAGCGGAGAGAAATCGAGGTGAGACCGGCAAGCCGCTAAATTTTTTTATCGTTGTCTCGATAATAGTGTATAGTAAAAAAAAATTGAGCTTGAATGGAATCGGTTGTTGATTTCCATTGCACTTGTGCTATTGATGCGCGCCTTATCATGATTGCAGACGACGACGGAGGTAAATGCGTTGAATACTCGAGGACAACACCTTCTCGCTGAGTACAATGGCTGTGATGTGGAAGTGTTGGACGACCTCAAACGCATAGAATCGCTAATGAACGAAGCTGCTCGGGCAGCTCAAACCAAAGTCGTTGCCTCGGTATTCCAGCCTTTTAGGCCGCAAGGAGTAAGCGGTGTCGTGGTTATCGAGGAGTCTCATCTTTCGATCCACACGTGGCCCGAGCACGGCTACGCATCGGTCGATTTTTTCACCTGCGGTCGGGGAATGCCGATTCGAGCCCACGAGGTAATTCGCGATGGCCTAAGAGCGGAACGCTCCGAGCTCATGTTGGTTGATCGAGGCCTGAACCTCTCGGGCCAATCTATGCAGATGCGCTATCACCGCGAAGAGCTGGCAGACCCTTCGACAACAATTACAGGCCTGAACGATCCGGTCCCCATCAGACCTCTGATGTAGTTATTGGTCCCTCTTTGTACCGCCGTGGGCGAGGAAGGAGGAGTCTGCTCTCGTGTCTCTATGGTACTACGAAATATTCGAGAATAAATCGCGGTTGGGACTAAAGGTCAACAAGACTGTTTTCCAGGCCAAAAGCGAGTTCCAGACGGTCGAGATTTTCGAGACCGATCTTTTTGGTAAGGTACTCGCGCTCGATAGCACCTATCAAACCAGCGTCGGAGATGAATTCTACTATCACGAGATGATCGTTCATCCGGCGCTCACGACCGCCCCGCAAATCCGGCGGGTATTGGTTATCGGCGGAGGTGATGGCGGCAGCGTGCGTGAGGTTCTGCGTCACCAAGAGGTAAATCACGTTACCATGGTAGAAATCGACGCGGTGGTGGTTGATGCGTGCAAGAAACACCTCCCCGAAATCGGTCAAGCCTGGTCCGATCCGCGATTAGAGTTGCTCATACAAGATGGCGTCGCTTTTATTGAGAAGTATAACGGCGGACCTTTCGACGTGATTATCATCGATGGTCCGGACCCTGTCGGTCCGGCGAAAGGGCTTTTTAAATACGAATTCTACCGAGATTGTTGCGAAAAATTATCTCCACAGGGCGTTCTTGTGGTTCAGAGTGAATCGCCCCACGTGTCGAGCGAAAGCTTCATTGATATCGTTTCTGAGCTAAAGAAAGCCTTTCGCGCCGTCCATCCCTACCTCGGCCCGGTACCGATCTACCCGTGCGGCGGCTGGAGTTACGTCTATGCCTCCAACCAACTGAACCCTCTGAAGATCATCGACCAGCGCGCCGAGCGGATAGAGAAGGCTTGCCGTTATTACAACCGCGACATCCATCGCGCGGCGTTTGCCCTTCCGAATAACCTCAAGCGAATACTGAACTCGAAGTAGGTTCGATTTCGGACAAAAAGCTAGGAATTAGAATGAGCGGTTCGACTAGGCTAGAGTTTCGCCATTTTTCGTAGCGAGGCCGAGGTTATGAGCGCCTAGCACGGAACATCGGCGATTTTTCGCGGAGGCGTGGTTCGACCTACGTCGAGCGAAAAATCGGTGGTGTGACGCTGCTGCGCGTTCATTATACCGGCCGCAGTAGTAAAATGGCGAAACTCTTGACTAAGGCTCAACCCTAGAGATCGCGACTTTTTTGTTAGCTATACGAAGTAGGATCCCTTCATCATGAACGAAGAAATTAAAGCTTACACGCTTCATCGTACTGAGATTTGGAAAGGCAGTGTCGGCTCGTTTGGAATTGAAACGGTCTCATTGCCCAACGGAAAAAAGGCCGAACTAGCGATTCTCAAGCACCCTGGCGCTGCGGCGGTCGTGCCGTTTCTGGACCATGACCGCGTTCTTCTGATAAGGCAGTACCGGCATGCGGTGGGCGGGATGATTTGGGAGGTCCCGGCCGGAAAGCTAGACCGGCAGGAGGACCCGGCTACATGCGTAAAACGCGAATTGCTGGAAGAGACAGGCTACCACGCCAATAGATTAGAACAGACCGGAATGATCTACTCGACACCGGGCTTTTCGGACGAGCGACTTTATCTTTTTTGCGCGTACGATCTCTATCGCGGCAAACGGGCGCTTGAGGATCACGAGGTCATCGAAACTCACGAGGTACGCCTCAACCAAGCGCTGGCGATGGTCGATCGCGGAGAAATCGTCGACGCCAAGAGTATCGCGGCTCTCTTTCACGTCGTTCGACGCATGCAGGTCCGATGAAACCCGCGATTCGTATGGTCGTCACCGATCTCGATAATACGCTTTACGATTGGGTGACCTTTTTCACCGCTTCCTTTTATCGCATGGTCGATGTGGCAGCGGAGAAACTGGGCGTGACGCGGGATCGTTTGCTGGATGAGCTGCGGGAGGTGCACCGGAGCCATCGCAACTCGGAACAGCCGTTCGCGCTGCTCGAAACCAGCGCGGTGAAAAGCCGCTACCCGAACGCGACTCGAAGCGAGCTGGCGAAAGAGTTTCGTCCTGTCTTTCAGGAATTTAATCGGGTGCGTAAGGAAAAGCTAAAGCTGTATGCCGGAGTTGAAGAGACCCTGCAGCGACTTCAACGCAACCGGATACAGGTAATCGGCCATACCGAAGCGACCGTGCCCAATGCCCTTTATAGACTGCGCGCGCTCGAGCTGGAACCTTTTTTCGTTCGACTATACGCCGCCACGCCATCCGGAAGCGGACACTATGATAAGGAGCGAGGAGAGTCACTACTACGGACCACGATAGACGTAAGGTACCTCCGACCGGGTGAACGCAAACCGGACCCGAGGGTGTTATTGGATATTTGCCGGGAGATGGGGATTGCGCCGCAACAGACGCTGTACATCGGGGACAGTATCTCGCGAGACATCGGAATGGCGAAAGGGGCCGGAGTCTGGGCGGCATGGGCGCAATACGGCGCCGCGTTCGATCCAGAGCTGGGAGAGCGACTGGCCCGAATTACCCATTGGAGCGAAGAGGATATTCGACGCACAAAAGAGGCGCAAGCGCGTCATGGCAACGCGAAACCCGATCGGGCCTTACGCTATTGCATAAGCGAAATTTTCGATGCTTTCACCTTCTGAAAAAGGTTCCGTTCTACTGGTAATTCAGAACGACGATCCTCGTGCCTTGAGAGGTAAAATCCTCTGCCTTTACCGTAATCGATGTCGCGTTAGGCCTTTCGACGCTCCATTCTTCCGGCTCCGTCTCGACAAACATCTCCGCCGTTCCGTACCCTATCTACGTGGTTACGGGTAGACGTGGTATCCGCAAGACGGGCGAAGCGGTTCTGCACGAGCCCTAAAAAACGACTTCGCTACCTCCAATGCTTGCGTCTCGGGTTTGTCCAGGGACGATTACACAAAACGCAATCGTCGCCGTAAAAGAAACTGCGCGCCTCGTCTTCCTCGTAAATCCACAAGCGCAACCAGGCGATTAAAGGCGCCCGCGCGCGCCTCGCGCTCATACAGTTGCCGAGAAAAACCGAGGCCACGCAGTAAAAGCTTCCTTCGTCTACGATGTACAAATGTCTGGCGTACAACTCATCGAGAGTGGCATAAAATGTCGGTACCTTGGAGTTGTTAAAGGTAGGCGTGACGTACCGGCTCGGGGAGACAAGGCGGTCCTCGGTCGACGTTATCAGTAGTAGAGGGCCGTGCATTTTGTTGAATGCTTGAGCGCTTCGAGGCGGCATGCCTTGAAGCGATACAGTACAGCGCACGTTGGGCCGGTGGGCGGCATCGATCGCCGCGCCTGCCCCCCACGAATAACCGACGGTCGCCTCGCGCGAGGTGTCGAGATGTCCGTTTAGTTCTCCCGAGGAGCTGTTTTGCCTGACCAACCAATCTAAACCGGCCGAGAGCGCCGGCTCTTCCGGCTTTCTACTATTGCTCGCGATAACGACAAAGCCGTGGGTGGCTACTAGGGTAAGCGTTGTTTCGTATGCCTCGGGGGTCGTTACAATACCGTTGCCCCACGAGACGATAGGATGCTTAAAGCCGCCGCTACCGAGCGAAGCTCCCGGTCGAAATAGGGTGTAGTCATTACCCGGTCCGGCATTTCGCACCATGACGGCATCATTAAAGGGTCCCGGTGCCGAGTAATCCAACGGTGCCGGCAATCTAACGGAGTAATTTACGTTGTTTTCGCCCTTTTCTCCCGCCTGAGCCTTCGAGTTCGCAATCCGTGCTCGTCCGCTCTCGAATCTTGTGGCCGTCGCGATTTCAACGCCGCGCTCGTCCGCACCGTTATCGCCGCATCCGGATAGTTCTAAGGCAAGCGCGAGCGAGAGTAATATCGCGAAATACAACGAAAGCTGACCATACCTCTTCATTTGGTTGTACGTAAAAGCGTAGCACCGAGCGTATTCGTATCACTGTGCGAATGCGCCGATAACCTTACCAAACCCGCCGAACGGCTACTCCGCACGCGCGTTAGGGTTTCATTTGGCCGATCGCCGCGCCGCAGTAAAAAACGTAAGCGTTCAGGGGGCAAACAAGTCGGCGGCCAATTCGCCCGTAAAACCGAGCGCGCCCAAAGGGCCGGCGAGGATGGTACTTGCTGTACCTGACGGTCGTCGGTGGAAACGTACAAAGCGGAGCGGACGCGAGTCCGCGAAGCTGTACGTTTCCAGCGGCAGTACACAGGGTCCGAAGGACCCGA
>JAFGIB010000218.1 GCA_016929805.1 Deltaproteobacteria bacterium
CACTTCAGGTTGAACAGATTCTTCTGGCGCCCATATTCGGGCCAGGTTCGTATCGAGCTGGTTTCGCGAAACCGCAGTAATAGCAGCGCTATTTCGAGGATTGCGCGTAATCGGATCGAGACGCGGATGGCCTGAAGATGGGATGTCGGAGGATCTGTTCAACCTGAAGCGGGTCTAGCAGCGCTATTTCGAGGAGCGAGCGACGCCGCAGATCGGGCCGTCCCGCCCGAAAGACGAGCGGAGGAACTTATTAAACACGCTCTCAGATATTTGCGTTACGATCCGTGCCAGAGAAAAGGCTCGAACGAATCGCCATCGCAGCATACGCGTTTAGCTAACGTAGCGAGTATCGCCGCGAGCGACACGGCGTTTCAGGCGACATCGCGAGCCGAGCGACCTATCGAGATCATTTCGCTGAGGGAGCTCCCGGCTCAATCAGCTGATGACTGACGTATTGAAGTAAGCCCTCGCTGCTCTGAAAGCCTCTATCTGTTACGAACCCTTGGGTACTGTACCCGAACCGGCCTTGGATTTTAACCTTCGCACCCTTGAAAAGGTCGGTCGGAATGGGGGGGAGGTCGGCGCCCTCGGAGATTTCCGGGGCTTTCCCCGCTATGGCATCGTCGATCTGTTGCTGGTTTTCGGCGTAACCCGCAACGAGCAACAGCTTGGTCTCGTCCTCTTCGTTGGGCGAGTCGCCCAGCCAAAGATGAGGCGCGGACGGCGGAGGGCATTTGGTTTCGTCCTCGCAGGGCGGCGGTTGATATACTTTTACGATATAACCCGTAACGCTTAGCGCGGTGTTGATCGTGTTCTTGATCATTTTACGTAGACCATAGACGCTGTAGCTTTGGTCACCGTATTGTGTGGGATAGGGGGGTGGAGGCAGAGTTGGAACCGACGGCAGATTCGGTTTGATGTCGTCAAGTTTTTCAACCTCTACCTTTGTGCCGGTGGATTTTTCACAGCCGAGCAGTATCCCGACGAAAGAAGTTAATAGGACAACAATTAGAAATCGAACCGCTGTTTTCATCGCTATTTTCCTTCCAAGTTTCAGCTCCAACATATCATTGCTCCGATTTTGCACGGAGATTTTTCGTGGAGGCGGTAGGGTGCGTCAAGCTACGGGGCAACCTGACGCGGCATAGAATACCAGCGACTAATCGCGATGGATAGAGGGGAGAGGCAAAGAGGCGAATTGTTGGCTCCGGGGTAGCGATTCAGGGGGGTACTGCTGTTTGACTACTACGTCGGCCAATTCATCCCGTAAAACCGGCTTTCGTCCTCGCGCCGGCGTACTCGAGTCCTTCGGACCGTGTGTACTGCCGCTGGAAACGTACAGCTTCGCGGACTCGCGTCCGCTCCGCTTTGTACGTTTCCACCGACAACCGTAAGGTACAGCAAATATCATCCTCGCCGGCCCTGCGGGCGCTCTCGGTTTTACAGGCGAATCAGCCGCCGACTTGTTTGACCCCTGAACGCTTACAAGCAAGCGAACATATGCTGAATATTCAATCAGCAATTATTCCGGCTTACAAGGTTTTGAATAGCGGTTTGCCTGTTTAACCACCGCTTGTAACGACGGAGGCGCGAACGAGACGGACGCGGACTCGAGAAAGGATTTTGAGCCATCTTTGCCTTTCAGAAACATGATCGCGTCCAGAGCACTGGCCGCGAGCTCGGCGTCCGGAAGCCAGGATTGAGGCTGTAAACCTCGGTCGAAAACTCTCTTTAGCGAGTCCACGGACTCGACGATACAGAGCTCTTTTGCGAATGCAATCGCCTCGGCGAGCACCCTCGGCCATTCATTATCGTCTAGCAAACGCTTTTCGATGACCCGCCACGCTCTGCGCTCCTTTCGCGCCAGTAGCGTTTTTATCGCTGCGGCTCGGACGATTTTCGCCGGGTCGTCAATTGCACGGACAATGGTTTTTCCGGCATTCGGGTCGCTCACTAATTCGCTTACAGCAGCGGCTCGAACCATGGGCCACAGGTCCTTTTGGGCTCTTTCCGAGACTAAATCAAATCGCTTGCAACGGCGGCTTAGGATCGATAGTCCGGCGACGCGTACTCGGGGATATGTGTCTTTCAGCGTTTTTGTTGCATAGCGACAGCTATTGGTCGTCCCGCCTTCATCGAGCGCTTCCAACGCGGCCTTACGTAACATCCAGCGTTCTTCCGACAGCGTTATATCGCCGAGCCATGCTTCAACCTCGGCGTCAAGCGGCAAGGATTTCGAGGCCTGAACGAGCCGCCAGAGGTCTTCGAAGCTCTGAGCTTTGCCGATCAGCGCTCGGAGAAGATCGCCGGCTAAGGGCCGAGCATTCTCGACGCCGGACAAGGCGAGGACAACGCTCGTCAAAGATTCCAAAGGCGGGTCTTGCTTCAACCATTCGGACAGCTTCTCTACCGCGCGTTCACCGCCTTTAGCGACCGATAGCATTAACGCCCTTCTTATCCGCGGGCGCCGCGAACCGTCTTTGCGTTTTATTACATTGAGTAGTAGCGGTATCGCCTCGACGGGATCTGATTTTGCGATCGCAAGAGCGGCTCGATCCGCGAGTTCCGAAGGTTGTGAAATCAAGGAAGACAACTTGATAAAAGCGACCGGTCCAATGCGAATCAGCGCCTTAAGGGCGTCTTCGCGCACTTTCGAATCTTCATCCCGAACCGCCATGACAAGCGCGTCGACGGCGCGGTTTTCTCTTCCCGCTGACGATGCGAATACGCGTACCGCTCGACGGCGACCTTTTCGACTCATTCGTTTCCATGCGTCTACTAACGGTACAACGGATTCGGGGCCGACAATGGCGAGCAAATCGGCAGCTTCGGCCGCATCTTCCCTATCCTCAATCAGCGCTTGGATTAAGATAGACAGACCCCCTTTGAAATCCATCTCGGTATACGCCTCGACTTCAGCCATCGAAGCGTGTGCAGCAAGCTCGTGTACCGGGAGATATGACTCGTGGAAAACTATCGACAAGCATCTCCATTTGAGCGGTTTTGGAGGAACGACCCAGTAGCGTTCACCCGAATAAGCGGCCGGGTCTTCAGGTATGTTGACCAGGAACCTTTGTTGATTATCGCCAACGATCCAAAAGCTCTTTGGACGAGCGCTTTGTTGCGCCGTTTCTTTGTCGGACGAGGCAAATACAAATGCCAAGGCACGGATCGGCCACTTGGAAGCGTCCCAGCGCGCAACGGTAAACTCACCACGGCCGCCGGATCCACGCCCTTCGGTCCAACTCGTTTTAAGGTTACCGTCGGTGAGACCATTTGGCGGTGTCGCGCTGGTCGCGTCTTGGATTCCAAGCACGCTAGACGAATCCGTAAAGCGCAACAATTTAGCCAGAGGGGGTCCCTGCGGACCGGGGCTTTTTCGCGTTGCGGTAATCGTTTGAACCGGTATTTCGGGATCATCGGAGATATCTTGAAACCGATCGAGCAACACCGGTTTAAGAGCAAATGATTCGGGATCGATCGCGCGCGGAAAGAGTATCGTGCGCGCTTGACCACAAATACGAGCTCCCTCGCGATATTGACCGATTACAACTTCCGAAAGGCCGTCGCTCTTTCTTTCGGAAATTTCGATCGCGTTTGCATATCGTTCTCCCGGATCACCCTTAGCATCAAGCTGAGCTGACCAAAGAATTTTTGCTATGTTACCCCTTTTCGCCGCAACGAGAGCAGCGGCTTCGCCCTTCTTTCCTCGAACGTGAACCACGGCCACGTGGCCCACTACCGCGACTTCGGCCATTTCGACCGATACCTCTTCTGCTTCAGAAATCGGAATGATTTCAGACGTTTGTCCGACTACTAGGCGTATCGAGCCATTCTGTTCGTGCACCGACAGTAAAAAAGGTTTTGCGGGCTTTCCGAGGCTGATGGTTTCTCGAAAAAAAGGTTTTTGAGCGAGAACGATCGAGGGCGGCCACAGGTTAATTGTAGAGAGAAAAGCGAGAAAAACGGCCAAGCGAAAAGAAAAGAGAAAAAAAATTGAATTCGTAAGAGATCGTTTTAAAAAAATGTGATAAATGCGGCGCCGGTACGGAAAAGTGTGCCCGAATGATTTCATGGTGACTGCCCCTTACGTCGTGTGGCGTACGAAGAGAATCCGATTAGTACTACGAGAATCAGCCGATTCCCGGCTTACCCCTTGTATTTTTTTTCGAGAAAGAAAACTTTTTTCCACTTTGGTCGTTACAAAACGCTTTCTAAGAGGACACGTATTGAATAGAAATGGTTTTTGGAGGGAATAAAACCCTTTTAATAACGATTTAGGCACGGTACGTGCATTAAATTTGATTGGAGTTTTATTTTGACGAAAATCACCCGTCTTCCGACCGTTTTAGTACTTAAAGAGAGAGATGATGGTTATTCGCCAAACACTGAACTTACGCAGTCATAGAATAGACTAAACAGGAGACACAGCGCCATGGCTAAGCAGCAAGCAAAGGCTCTATCCGAATTGACGGATCAAAGAGAAGGGCCCGTACGCGTCGGCAAGAATACGCATCCCTGGCCGGATGCCTCCCTTTCGTCCGAAACAGACGAAAAAACGGGAAAGAAAGCCGGGATTACAACTGCTGAAGATCTAATTAAACAACTCGGATATGATGCGACTGATGACAACACACTCTCGAAATACTTTAGAGAGATGGCGTTTCATCAAGTCATCACGCCGAAAGAAGAGATCAAAGCGGCTGAAGACGTCAGGTCTCTAGAGATAGGTTACTGGAAAGAGTTGCTTTCTTATCCGTCGGCTTACGAGACGGTCGCTTCCGTTCTAGAGCGTAATTTAGTCGAATCGGTGGTCGAAATCGGAACATTGCGCAAGCTGGCACGTTCCGCAAAAGGAGGCCGTCTAAAGAAAAGCGCTCAAGAGAAATGGAACGAGACCTCGACCGAGCTGGCGACCAAACTTCGCGAGTTGGACGCTGACCGAATTTTTATCGAAGAATCGTACAAGGCGGTTTATCGCCTCGCGGGAATGTACACGAGTGAAAGGGACATCGAAGGGGGCGACATTCGGATCACACCGGCTTTCAAATCTTACCTAGCTAGGGTAGAGAGGGCTAAGTTCGCCCAGAAACAAGCAAAGAACTACTTTGTTTCCGCTAATTTAAGGCTGGTGGTCTCGATAGCGCGGCGATACAACCGAGGGCGTCTCCCGCTCATCGATTTGATTCAAGAGGGCAATATCGGGCTGATGAAGGCGGTTGAGCGGTTTGACCATCGCCGAGGATATCGTTTTAGCACCTATGCGTCGTGGTGGATTCGACATGCCATCAGTCGAGCCGTGGCCGATAAAGGAAGGGCGGTACGCATTCCGGTACATATGTTGGATACCTATAATCGGGTTGCCCGTGCGAGGCAGACGATCGCGACGCGCACGGGCCAGGAACCGACGCTTGACGAGTTAGAAGTAGAGACTGGAATTTCAGCGGAAAAGGTCGAAAAAATAAAGGGGTACTGGTCAGAGGCGCCGTTTTCTTTAGACCGTCCGGTCAACGATGAGGACGGTCGAAAGTTCATCGATTTCTTAGAAGAAGAGACAATTCCGACTCCATATGAAAGCTTGGTTAGCCAGGCTTGGGCAGATGAGGTGCAACGTCTATTGAGCACGCTCACCCCCATGGAAGCGCGCATTCTTCGTTGGCGTTTTGGTCTTGACGATGAGGACGAGCTTACCTTGAAGGAAATCGGGGATAAGTACAACTTGTCGCGTGAACGTATTCGACAGCTTCAAGAGCAAGCGCTCGGAAAAATTCGACGTCAGATAAAAGAGTAGTCGGAAGATTTGTCCTTCCATGGTCTCGTAAAAGCGTTCAGGCCTCAAACAAACGGACGGCCAATTCGCCGGTAAAACCGAGCGCGCCCGCAGGGCCGGCGAGGATGGTACTTGCTGTACCTGACGAGCCGGCCCGAGGACGCAAGCCGGTTTTACGG
>JAFGIB010000017.1 GCA_016929805.1 Deltaproteobacteria bacterium
GCAAGTACCATCCTCGCCGGCCCTGCGGGCGCGCTCGGTTTTACAGGTGAATTGGCCGCCGACTTGTATGACCCCTGAACGCTTACGAAAAATAGCTCACCCGACTAACCAAAGGTAGACATTTGGAACACTTATACCTCGATGTATGGCGTTATCTGTTTACATTTGGTACAGCTCTTCGTATATTTAGAACCTAGCTCGTAACGAGGTCGCGAACGGCGAGCGATTTTGCTAGCGCTCGGGCGAACGAAATAGCAGTGGCTCTTACCTCCGAGTCAAGAGCGCTAATACGAAAATACTTTCGAGGACAACGGCCGCGACACCGCTTACGAGCGCAAACGTAGTTATTGAGAAGCTGACCCTGATCTATCGGGAGCTATTAATCGGTATAGACCAAACCGGGTTGTTACGGAGAATTATAATGGGTAAGAAAAGTTGCACGCTTCTTCTGCTTCTTCTCGTTATTGAGGTTATTGGCTGCTCTTCGAATAGCGATAACCAGGATGCGAGCTTAGACGATACTAACGCGGCGGGTAGTTCAGGGGCGGGCGGAACGACCTCAACCATTGCGGAAACCGGCGATATCGCTGAATCGAACGGAGAATCCGGGAGTGGCGTTTCACCGATCGACGCGGCGGCGGACGGTTCGCAAAAGGAAGCCGGAACAGTGAGCACGGACGGCTCTCAAAGGCTCGATGCGTCCAATATAAAAGACGCGACATCCGTGGATACAGGGGTCACCCAAGAGGATTCCGCGACGCCGGCCGACGAGGCGGCAGTCGTCTCAACCTGTGACCGTACCTGCCTTATCGGATATATTTCCGAATACTTGGATGCCTTAGTCGCAAGAGATCCTTCGCGCTTGAAGCTCTCGCCAACGCTGAAGTATACGCTCAACGGAGTAGTGGCCGAGATCGGCGAGGGATTGTGGCAGACGGCATCGCAGCTCGAAACGGATAAACGCCTCGATTTCGCCGATCCGCTTGAAGGGCAAGTAGCCACCCAAACCGTGGTCGACGAAAACGGAATAAGCCCGGTTATCTATCAGGTTCGACTGAAGGTGGTCGGGGGTGAAATCACGGAAATCGAGGCGATGGAAGTACGCCAACTCGGCGCGGCCAATGGCTTTTTCATCGTTGAGAACATGAAACCGCAACCGGTCTTTCTTCAAGAGATAGAACCGAGCCAACGCATGAACCGGGACGAGTTAAGGGCGGTGATGGAGCTTTACATGGATTATCTGGAAGGAAAAAAGACCGGAGCCGAGTTGCCCTTTGATACGAATTGCGTCCGTTACGAGAACGGGGTACCGACGGCGAACGGGGTCGCGGCTTTCGAAATGCAGTCATTTTGGAGGTTTCAAGTGACGCGCCGCTATTTAGTCTTTGACGAGCAAGCCGGCATTGTGTGGGGAATGTTTCCCTTCTCTCAAGCCGCAACGTCGCTCGTCGTTGGCGAGGCGTTTAAGATCATCGAAGGAAAGTTCATGATGATTCAAGCGGTGATGGCGTATATGCCCGCCAAAGCGTGGGATTGAGCGATGCGGCTGGACGGCGAGGTGGATAGACCTTAACGTTGCAAAAAATCCGTCGGCGTAAAGCGCTTCGCTCGCAAAAAATAGCGCGAACTAAGGGTGTGCTCTTTTTTTTTGAACCTCACTTAGGGTGCACAAAGCTCGGGTCCAAAAAAAGTTCCACGCGCCCTTGTTTCATCGCTTTTTTCGCGTTTCCGCTCGACGTTTTTTGCAACGTTAAGGCAAAGCGCGAGCGTAAGTCGCTCTCTTTGGCAACCCCGCTTTGTGAAAGAAGGGCATGCTCAATATTTTGTATCTTGAGATCGCTGATAATTATATTTCAGTTTTTCGCACCCTTCCCCGTTCTCCACCTGTAAGCCGCCGCCGTCGGCGATTACCACTGTTCCGCCCGTGCGATCGAGACGAATGATACGGGCTCCGAGTTGCCCGAGCCGCTCGACGACCTCGCTCGCCGGATGCCCGTAGCGATTGAAGGCCCCGGCGCTAATCACCGCAAGCCGCGGACCTACGGCCTTTAAAAATTCGTAAGTATTTGATTTTTTAGAACCGTGATGCGGAACCTTGAGCACGTCGGCCTTGAGGTGTGCTTGTCCGCGAACCAGCTCGCTCTCGGCGTGCGTCTCGATATCGCCGGTAAAAAGAAAGGTTTGGCCCGCGTATTGTATACGCAGAACAAATGAATTGTCATTCGCTTCATAACCCGGGTCGTACGCGGGACAGGGCCATATAACCTCTACCTTAGCCCCGCCGAGATCGCGCGCTTTGGCACAGAGCTCGCGCGGGCCGAGCACTCGCGTTCGCTTGGCGCGCGCCTTTTCCAGCAGCTTTACGCAGCTCGGCTCGCGTGTATCGCCGCTCTCGCTCTCGGCTCGCGCTTGCCCCGTGTCCCACAGCTCTTTGACGGCTACGTGATCGAAAACGGCAAAAAGCCCGCCGAAGTGATCAGGGTGTGGGTGACTGAGCACGGCGATATCGACGCAGGCTCGACGCCGCGCCCGCAATAGGGGCAACAATACCGCTTGACCCGGATCCGGGCCGCCGTTCGGATTGCCGCCGCCATCGATCAGCATCAATCTTCCATCGGGTAGATCGACCAGTGCCGAATCGCCTTGGCCGACGTCGAGATAGGTGACACGCAAGCGATTTATCGGACGCTCGACGACGCGTAAGCGAATCTCAAAAGCGATGACGAGCAGCGTTGCGATAATAACCACGAAGACGCGTGAACGCGTGCTGGATACAGCGAGTAAAAGCGCGGCGGCGATGGCGACGGTTACTCCCTGTGCGATGTCGGGCGGCGGCAGCGGATTGAAAAAAGATAGACGGGCGAATAGACCGCAAGAAGTGACAAACGCGTCGGCAACCGTGCAAAAAGGCCACGAGGTTAGCGCGCCGAGGAGCGGACAGATGCTCGCCACCAGCGCGTGCAGCGCGGCGAGCGGCACGAGCAGTAAAGACGCTATTGGGACCAGCAACAAATTGGCGAAGACCCCGACGATCGGAACCGAGCCGAAATACCAGAGCGCGATCGGAGAGGTCGCGATAGTGGTTCTCAGGCTGACAGTCATACCGGACCTCAACCACTGTCTCAGGCCCGCCCGATCGAGTCTTGGAGCCGAAAGGATGGCCGCGGTCGCGACGATCGAAAGCAAAAAACTCGGATGAATAGCCTGGTGCGGATGTCGGGCGCCCAAGACGATGGCGGCGGCCGCCGCGGTCGCGGCTGGATGCCCTCTTTTTCCCATCGCCACCAGCGCCCAACCGATAGAAGCGGTTATCGCCGCCCGCCAGGCGCTGGGCGCGCCGCCGGCAAAGGGAGCGAATATGAGAGCGAAAGGAACCGCTAATGCGCAAACGATTCGACGCGTCTCGAATCTGCGTGACAACCACGATATTCGAACAAGGAGGTATTGGAGCAACGCGAAGACCATGCCGACGAGAATAACGACGTGAAGGCCGGAAACCGCAAATACGTGCGCCAACCCTGCGGCGCGCACCGTTTGTTTATCCTCGGCAGCCACGGCGTTCGCGTCGCCTAAGATCAGCGCGCGTGCGATTGCGGCCGCGTGCCGTGGCAAGGTTTGTATAAGCGCGCGGCGCACCGCGGCTCGCGCTCGCGAAATTGCGCTCGCGCTCCAAGAATTCGCGATTATCTTTACCGCGTGCCCAGAAGGAATCCAACCGCTGCCCTGAATGTAGGGCGAAGATGGCAGCACGGGGTGAGGCGAAGGGTTGCGAAACGGTACCCAGGGCCGAACCTGCGCGATGAGCTCGATGGTCGCCCCTTCCGGTAAAGCAGTCGGGCCGAGCTGCAAAAATATCTCTTTGGGAAAGGGGTGCAGATCTTCGATCCGCTCGCCCTTGAGCACTCGCACGACAGATCGCGCGGTGTCATCAGACCGATAGCTACAAGAGTCGACAAAAACCTGAAGCCGCGCCAATCCGGGCGGCGGGGGGTTATGCTGCTTTCGCGCCGGTCCGACCGCTATTGCCGCTGACAACACCGCGCCTAGCGCAAGAAGGTTCCAGAGCATAGCAACCGGACGGCGCGGCCGTTGGTGTCGTCGCCAACTATAAACTGTAATGAGAATCGCCGCGGTCAGCGAGAAGAGGGCGACCACGGTTTGCCACGACCCCGCGGGTACGACGGCTGCGACGAGCAGGCCCGCAATCCAGGCGCCGGCGATCGGAACAAGGGGGTTCACGTCGAGAGTGTGAAAGCACGTGCCGTACCATCGCGGTGCCGACAGACCGCTACAAGCCTCTAAGGGGACGGGAGCTTCTAATTCGAGCCTTACAAGAAGATCCGAATGAGCCGAAAAGCAAGCGAATTTTCGCGAGAAGTGGCCTTGTTTTGCCGACTCCCTCTAGAACGAATTCACGCGTCTGTACTTCCCGGTCGAGCGACGCGATAGTATCGACGAAATCGCTTGCTCACGCGGTAGCGCTATTGGCGACCTGACGGCCGCCGGTGCTTGTCTGACGGCCGTCGCGATTTTAGGCGGAAAAAGCTAGAATCGTTGCGGCTCGAACGCGGATACGCTAGACCCTCACTATTCGGGCGGTTAGCTCAGTTGGATAGAGCGTCGGCCTCCGGAGCCGAAGGTCACGCGTTCGAATCGCGTACCGCCTGCCAGGGTTATTCCTTTGTAACCATTCAGGGGGGTACTACTGTTTGGCTACGACGGCGGCCAATTCATTTCGTAAAACCGGCTTTCGTCCTCGGCCCGGCTCGTCAGGTAAAGCAAGTACCATCCTCGCCGGCCCTGCGGGCGCGCTCGGTTTTACAGGCGAATTGGCCGCCGACTTGTATGACCCCTGAACGCTTAC
>JAFGIB010000219.1 GCA_016929805.1 Deltaproteobacteria bacterium
GAATAGTATATCTAGCTGATATCACAGCGTTTTTGAAAATTAGAAAACTCCTAAAAGACTCGTTTGTAAGTGCGGAATGTAGGTTGTCTCGTTGAGTAACATACGTTATCGACGAAGAAGATCGTAGTTATGAAACCCTGTAATCAGTGCGGGAAATGCTGCCTAAAGTACGGTCAAGGGCCAGGAACGGCATCGCCGGAAGAAATCCTGTATTGGGAAAGATATAATCCGGATATCGCGGACTACGTATATAGAATATACGCGGGCCGAAAACTGCTTTTTGGCGATTTGTGGATGTCTCCAACAACTAACGAAGAGATGAAGCGTTGCCCATGGCTACGTAAGTTACCTAATCGCGCGATCTACAAATGTCGGATATACGCCCATCGACCTAGTGTCTGTCGTAGTTACCCTCGCGACGTCGAACAAATGATCGCTGACGGCTGCGAGATGCTCGAATCGAGCGATCATAAACGCCAAGTAGAAGAACTACAAACCGAGCTGGACCACTTTCTTGGAAGAAACGAAATCCCAAAAGAGGAGTGGTGGAAAAGATAGGGTGCTCAATGCGATGGTAGAGAACGGCGGCGGGTTGTGAACGGCATGCAGCCTCATATTCAAACCGCCCGAACGGTTCGATTGCGCCCACCGACCGGATTGCGGTCGTGGAGAATGGCGGCGGCGAAGACCTCGGTTTCGTTGTATTCTGCCATTCCGGTAAAGCCGGATTGCGGTCATTGAGAATGGCGGCGGGAAGTGAAGGGAACCTCGCTCATATTCAAGTTAACGCTTTTCCGGGGCGCGCGAGGTCTCGGGATTGCGGTCATCGAGAATGGCGGTAGAGAGCTATTTGGAAACGCGCACTCGCATTCGGCCCGATCGGATTGCGGTCATGGAGAACGGCGGCGGAAAACAAGCGCTCATGATCAAGCAGTCGGAACAAAGCGGATCGCGCACTACGGATTGCGGTCATTGAGAATGGCGGCGGCGAAGCGAGAGAGATATTACCCCACTCAAACCCCCCGGCGAGTCGGAGCAATCCGGAAACGCTCGGGATGGTTCTGGGTGCCTAATCAGGGGAGAGCGCCGCCTGCCGCACCTTTTTATATATATCGACTATTGGTTTGAGAGCCGGCGATATTGCCGGGATCGCAACGGTGAGCGCGAGTCGATGTTCGTTCGAACTCGTGATGCCCACATCGGAGATAAAAATGAAGGGAAATGGATGTGATTATGCCGAAAAACGTCATTATTTTGGGGATCCTAGCATATTATGAAGAACTCGATGATTTCGCGATGGATGGTATTTTGCGGAGAACGACGACAATCGAAGGCCAATCGCGACATTAATGTCATACTGGTAATAAACTCTCGTGTAGTGAAAACCTCCAGAACGTAGACCGCTTCGTTCACGATATCGTTCGCGAAAAAAAGGACGCGTCGGTCTTTCAGGACCTCGCCAGCGTTTACGAAGCGCCCGACTATTAGACGCTACCCGCCAAATCTAGAGCAAATTCTTCGTGCTTCGTTCGACCTTTTTCGCCCATCGACGTAAATTGGAGCATCGTCGAATACGGTATAATACCGGTATCAGATTAGATGGATCGCTTGTCACGTTCTGTCCTGTTTTGATTGAATCGGAGATGGCACGGTTGTTGCGAGTACTAAGATTCTATCAATAATCGAGTAGTGTTGTCGGTAGATCAGGCGCCTGTTACGTGAGAGTCGATGTCGGTAGATAACGCGATGAGGTTTTCTCGCTAAACTATAAAGGGTAGTCTGCTGCGACGCTTATTTTCTTAGCGGTGACAGATTCTTATAAGGAGATAGAGATGATGCTTGGACATAGAATTGTAATGAGCTTCCTTTTGATAATGGCCTGTTTTGTAGTCGGGACAACGGTGATTGGATGTGGATGCAATGATGATGAGAGCGACTGTTTCGACGACTGCCTTTGCCGAGATGTTTGTGCGCCGGATGGCAGCATAGAGGCGGGCGTTAATGCCGGAACCGGCGGTGGTAGTGGCGGAACCGGCGGCATTGACAGTAGCGTAATCGGCAATGACAGCAGTCAAGCCGGAAGCGACGGTAGCGAAGCGGGTAGCGGTGGTACTAACGACGATGCGTGTACACCGGACGATTCCGGCACGTGTTGAGTTCACGGACCGTTGTAACCTAACAGCCGTAAACAACCAACTAATTTTTACTGCATCAAGCTGGCTCCCGGCGGCGAGAACGCAACCAGGGCACGGTGAATCGTGCCGTCCGCCGCGCCCCTTGTTCGAATTGATTGAATATTTGAAAGCCGCCCAATCAGGTAGCTCGCGACGCGAGACGCGAATCGACGGGCGGCCGGGCTTCGTGCACCGCCGTTTTCGGCAATGCCCTGAGTTTCGATAGCGGGCAAGCGGCCATCTCACCACCTATCGTAGCCACAAATGGAGCGGCCCGTAAGTTGTTGCCGCTATATATACACAACATATTCTGTTCTTTTTCTAAGTAGACTAAAACCCGATCCGGTCACGCTAGTCAATCTCGAAGGATCCGCTTCACGCGGCCTACCTGGCCAGATTCGAGGCGAACCTTGATGCCATGAGGGTGATTGCTCGAACGCGTAAGTATGCGTTCAATTACGCCTTCGGTGAGCTTTCCCGTAGGCTGATCCGCCTTTAGCACGATCGCAACTCGTTGTCCGAGCCGAAGGTCGATCCGTTGTATTCCCTTGGGCTCAAGGCTTAAGCTTTCGTCGACCCCCGTACGTTCGCGTCGAGGAGACAGGTTCGTCTTCGATTCACGTACCGTTGCCTGCGCAGTCGTTCCACAATTTGAGACAATACGCGTTGCCCCTGCCTTTCTAAACCAACTGGCGGCGCGTTCCTCAACTGCACCAAGCAACAGCAGATCATCATTCTCTACGATCGCCCCGCAACCTAATGCCTTCTTCAATTGCGCCGCAAGCACGGCGAGGTCAGCCGAAGCGAACCCGGTGATGCGCGTAACTGTCTTGCCGTGCCGTCCCTTGGTTTCCTGTCGCAGAGTAACTTTATTCGGGAAAACGGCTGTCTTGCGCAGCAGTTCAACGTCTTCGCGCGGGTCAACCCCCGCGTCCTCATCGGGAGAAGGTCGACGAGGTCGGGCTTCAGACGGTGCCACGACTTGAGCCAACCCAGCGAAAGGGTTGTGTTTTAAGGTTTCGTTGGAACTGTTATTTTTGTGCACAGTAGTGAGTGTCGCTTAGCAGACCAGCGAGATCTTGTCGAAACTAACGCTGGTTATTCCACGAATATTCTCGTTTGGTGCTGTGCGAATCAGGTGGAGCGGTTTATAATCCTTTCTATGATCTATCCACCCAGTAATGAAAATCAGACGCGCTGGAACCGGGGGGACTTCAAGGTTCAGCTAAACGTTCCCAACAACACGCGTCCCATGGGGTTCTGCGATGGCTCGGCCGCGGACGTGGCCGAACTCCAGGCGCTCGCCGAGTCCGAGGGAGCCGACGAAATGCACATCGACAAGAAGATTCTAAAGACCGGGCGCGAGATCTGGACACTTCGCGGCGGGGGCTGACTCTTGGCGCTTATCGACCCGGCACGCGGAGCACGCGGCGGCAACTTTGACGGACACGAAGGTCGGGTTCAGGCTAAGGTCCGTTCCAAGGAACGAATATGGCATTTGAGAATGAAAAACGGGAAGCGCTGCGACTTCTGCAGGGGATCGAGAATGGGACACTGCAGCCTGCGGAGACGGATCACCTCGTCGACCAGACGGATCCGGCTTAGGTCTATTTGATCTTCACTTGGCTGCGCAACCACTACCGTCGGGATCATCCGGCGGCCGAGGGCGTAATCGGTCGTCTGGTCGAGCTGACCGGCAGCCGCCGTTCGATCAAAAGCAAAAATAGACGAAGGCAAATCGGACATCATCGTGACGTGGTTCGAAGAAGAGCACAGCTATCGGAACTTCAGCGCCGGCGATTTCATCGCCCTGGTCGTCGAAAAGCTCGAAGGCTAAGGCACCGGCTTCAGAATGCGAGACGAATTCGCTACAATCGCTAGCTCGAGGGACCGGCTTGTCGGACGTGTACAGCAACCAACGTTGTACATTCTGAACAAACCGCGTCGCAACTGCGACAATGCTACTATCAGATTCAAGCCGCCCATTCAAAGCGGCTCGCACCGCCCGCCGCGCCCATGCTTAGACTATTACGCCACCCAAACCACCCGGCGAGTCTAAGCAAACCGGAAACGGGCGGGATTATTTGAGGGGCGAGATCAGTGGCGATTAACGAGCGTAGCTCCCATACGCAGGCTCATACCCCATCCAAACCACCCGGCGAGTCGTAGAAAACCGGAAACGGGCGGGGTGGTTCAAGATGGTCTATCAATTGGGCAGCGACGCGATACGCGCCCATGCTTAGACTAATACCTCGATCAAAACACCGGAAAAGGTGTGGGCGTTTACGGTGTCCACTGCAACAAAAGTTACCTCCCCGTATACTTTTGCTTTCCTCGCTTTTCTTGCCAACCGCCACAAGTAAGGCAGATTTCTCCATCCGTATAAACAGAATCTCGTAGGAAATGTATCACGTTGCCTTTACAATCATCATGATTGCAATTCTTTCTAATAACACCGAACTCGGACTGGCATGATACACAAAATACGGTTTGTGACTCAGGCAAATTGGGTTCTAACACAGCGTGCTGGTAGAAATAATTTTCCGCGGCTTCATTTAGGTAAATGTGGCATCTAGGACAGAGGTACCTTCGTCTTGAGAAATCAACACCCAGAATTTGGCCTGACTTTTTTGGGCCCAACGTACCGATCAGATACTCTATGTTATGAGATAACCAGGAGTTTTCAGCATTCTCATCATATGTTCCGTACGCGGGATCATCGACGGTATATTTTCGAAACTGCTCCCACCAAATTCGTTCGCCCCAAATGTTAGCGATAATCAAAGCAAAATCTTCAAAAAGACCTTTGGGGGTTAAAGTTTCAGAGAAAATCGCGTGAGTTATTTGGTTTCGTTTTCTTCTTAGAACGTTTAGATCTCGAATAACCGACTGGTCGAATTGTTTTGTTTCTAACTCAAGATACAGTGTTAATAAATCATCGAAAGGTCTGATATGGAATTCTTGAAAGTCCTTGTCATTGTTTATAGTCTTCCAGTCGCTTGGATTCTCAGACAGCAAAAGAAAAGGGGAAACTTCGCAAATCTTTTTTTTCAGTTGGTTCTCCATAGCCAAAAAAAGCAGCGTAAGTGCATTCTTTAGAATCACCTGGTGATAACTCCACATTTCTTCAGTGGAACCATCATCGTCGAATTCATTCCAAGGTTGTTCCTTCTCCAAAATGAGGTTGAAGAATTGGACGAGGTTTTCGACACTCTGCCGCTCGAAATCGGATGGAGTTGGTTTGTTTTTTATCATACGTTCTTCTTGCTAACTAATCATTGGCTTATAGTACTTTCTTAAAACCTGGACTTCAAGATGTAATGGATAAATAATAAATAGAAAGTAAGATGTCTACTGCGACTTCGTGGGGGGGGGCGCTCTAGCTGGATACGTAGAAGCCGCGTCCTATAGGGCATTGTCTTTTGAAGGTCTCTTGACCCTATTCTGTGTAAATGATGTATAATATAATTTCGCAATCACGGCGCAGACACGCACGAAGACCTCGGTCGGAAGCCAGTGCACCACTTAAGAATTCGAGGAGTAGCAAGGGATTACCGCCAAGGCGTCTTTATACGTTTTTGATCGCTCCCGCCCGCCGCGCCCACGCTTAGACTAATACTTCGCTCAAACCCCCCGGCGAGTCGTGGCAAACTAGAAAAGCTCGGGATGATTCATAGTGCTGATATTCCGGGTTCGAGCCTCCCGGCGCGCCCTGCCGATTTCGTAATCTAGTCGTAAAGAGCCTGCTCCGCTATTCTCGCGCTTTCGGTAACCGCGATAGTGAATTCCGATCGGAATAGGAGATCATTTACGATCGGCGGCTTCGTTCAAAAAAACCTAGGAGCGAAAACGCGCGGTAGTAACGTTTTTTTTAGACCAATCGGGAGAAAATACAAAAACAAGAGTGCAGAATGCGCGTGTGCCCTGTATTATTCGTAAAAAAGTTGAAAAAGGGAAACAAATGAAAGTGCCAAATTTAAGACGTATCGTTGAGACCGTCATTCCGATAGCATCGACTCAGCCGAGTGACTACTTGGATCAATTGAGGACCGAGGTTCTAAAGCATATCCGCGAGTTACAGTCATCTGGACAGATCGACTGGTACTCTGTGCTTGTGCATAACGCTGGTCAGGTAGACGGTCGTGCACAGGGCGACAAGAACCTTGTCTTCCATATTCGTTTGGAGCCGTCATCCGAACTCAGCATCGATGAACTCATTACTCGACTTCCTCCTCACTTTCGTGATCCACACCCTGCTATCCTGCGAAACATCAGCGGGCTAGAAGGTGAGCTCCTTGAAGGTGCCGATTGGGCGCACGCTTGGCGGGTAGTTGGCGAATCGGCCGAGTGGGTTCTGTGTCTACTTGAGGCACATGCGACTGGATTACCGACGACGCAGACTATCCAATTTATGCATTATATTACCAACCTCCTCGGCTTAGGACATCAGTGCGTCCACACTCCGTCTCGGCGACAATTCTGAAGAAAGGCGACGCTAATAATCAGAATATCTACGTTCGATTATGTAAATTACATAGCCCTCCGCCCCGCGTCCACCGACCGTATTGCGGTCTTGTGCGCCAAGCGAAGCTTGGTGCCTCTTGAGGGGTGAAAGTCCCCTCCGAACAAAGCCTAACCAGCCACTCGTACCGAGTGTTGCGTTTATGAAGGAGGAAAGAAAGGAAAAAAACCGAACAACATAGACGAAGCGTACACAGGGAACTGCATAGGCCGTAAGAGAGGACGCACCCTTTCTGAAGCGATTGAGCCTCGTGACAATTTCAAGCGGAAGGCGACGCCGTAAGACCAGCGGAAGCCACCAAGAAGGATTCGTTAGAGGTGAGAATCCGGAGATTCCGCCGGGGTCCGAGAGCGCGGCATGTGCAGAGAGAGGCACACAAGAACTTGGGAGACCCTTGCTTTTCCCCAGAAGCAGTGGGGTAGGGAGATACAACCAAAAGAAGGTCGAACGATGAAAGTAAGGGAGTCAGATCGCTCCATAGTACTCAGAGACGGTAGCGCCGATCACATGTTTGCCAGAAAGGCAGACGAGGGGAGGGGAGCGACGGTACTGCGTAGCCCGCAAAGGAAACATGATGCAGAAACATAGGCCTGCTAAGGACATGCGAACCTCACTGCGGGGAATAGCAAATAAGGCACGAAAGGACAGCAAGCACAGGTTTCGGCACCTGTACAGCCTGTTCAACGCCAACAACTTGAAGAGGTGCTTTAGCCAACTGAGGCGAAGCGCAGCTGCAGGTGTGGACAAAGTTACGAAGACGGAATATGAGGCAAAGCTGGATTCCAACATCGAGCAACTCGTTGAACGGTTGAAAGGTAAACGATACCGAGCGAAACTAGTTCGTCGGAAAAATATACCGAAAGGGAAGGACAAAGTCCGACCTTTGGGCATACCGGCACTTGAGGATAAGTTGTTGCAACTGATGGCGGCCCGAATACTGGCAGCGATATACGAAGGGGACTTTCTAGAAAGCAGCAAAGGATATCGACCTGGCAAAGGCCCGCGAGAAGCGAGCGAAGAGCTGGCAGCAAGGCTGCATGCTGGGAAGTACCATTGGGTCGTAGAGGCCGACATCCGAGGTTTTTTCGGCAGTATTTCGCATCAATGGATGGGAAAGATGCTGCAGGAGAGGATTGAGGATGCAGCCTTTATAGGCCTGATAAGTAAATGGCTGAAAGCGGGAATAATGGAAGAAGATGGACGTATATTGCATCCGGCGACGGGAACGCCCCAGGGCGGGATAGCCACGCCTCCCACACAATAGACAACTTTTGCTGGCGCGCGTCGATATCACGGGCTGCTTTACGCAGCCGCACGTTGGATAAGCGGAGGAGGCGGTGAGCAAAAAGCGAAGAAAAATAGACACTTGCAGGCGCGTTATGGATACTCGGCGACATGGGAAGAAGAGGGAGGATCAAAATTCGCAGTCGGTTCGAGCCAACACGGCTGGCGGGGGACAATCTGCGATTAGCTTACGAGGTGGTGGTTCCGGTCCGAAGAGCTGCCATCGCCAACGACGAAACCGAGCAGCGGTTGGCCAAGCCGCAAAAACAACGGTTTCGACAGGAGCAATCGCGATGAAAACGGTGGCTTTATACGCACGAGTCTCCTCGGAACGGCAAGCGCAAAAGCAGACCATCGCCAGTCAACTTGAGGCACTTGACAATCGCGCTACTACGGATGGGCATCTTGTATTACCGTCTGATCGTTACATTGACGATGGGTATAGCGGTGCCACTTTGATTCGTCCCGCTCTGGAGAGATTACGTGACAGTATAGCCGAAGGAAACGTTGATATTTTGTACGTGCATAGTCCTGATCGGCTTTCTCGAAAATATGCGTATCAAGTTTTATTATTAGAAGAGTTTTCGCAACAAGGAACCGATGTAGTATTTCTTAATGGCCCATCAGGTCAAACCGCTGAAGACCAGTTATTGGTACAAGTGCAGGGCATGATTGCTGAATACGAACGCGCGAAGATTCTCGAGAGGTATAGAAGAGGAAAATTGCATAAAGCCCGTACCGGTGTAGTCAATCCGCTAAGCGGTGCGCCTTATGGCTATCTTTACGTTCGAAAGACTGAAACAGAACCGGCAAGATACCAAATCGTATTACACGAAGCGAAGGTGGTTCGAAAGGTATTTGACTGGTATATTCAAGAACAAGTATCTATCGGAGAAATCGTACGACGTCTGGCCAAGGAGGGTATTGTCACTAGAACCGGCAAGAGTAAATGGGACCGCTCGACGATTTGGGCGATGCTCAGGAATCCGGCATATAAGGGTCAAGCGGCATACGGCAAGACGGAGGCTACGGAACGAGGCAAGTTATTGAGGCCTATTCGAAACAGAAATCTTACGCCGCGGCGCGCAAAGAGCAGCTTTCGCGACAAACACAAGCAAGATTGGATAACCATAGCGGTGCCGCCGATCGTATCGAGCGATGTGTTTGATGCAGCCGCGGAACAACTACAACGCAATCGTCGCCTTGCGCAGAGGAATGGTCGAGGTAATCAATATTTACTTCAAGGATTGGTTGTTTGCGCCAAATGCGGCTACGCATACTATGGTAAAACGGTATCACGAGCGATGGCCGAACGAAAGAAAAAGGAGCGTTGGGCTTACTATCGATGTGTCGGTACCGATAGTTACCGGTTTGAAGGTGGACGAGTTTGCGATAATACTCAAGTGCGAGTGGATCAACTTGATGGATACGTGTGGGAATCGGTCAAAGGGCTGATGCAAAACCCGCAACGGGTGATGGACGAGTGGTCAGCACGCGCATCATCTGATGCGACGCTGGCGCATTTGCGACGAGAACGCGACGAATCGGAGCGATTTTTGCGCGCGCAAGAAAAGACCTTGAGCAGATTACGCGATGCATATGAAGCAGGGGCACTTGATTTACAGGATCTAATACAACGAAGCGAGCGAGTGCGAACTCGAATTGAAAAAGCGAAAGAGGAACTGGCTCGGGCGGACAAAGCGTTATCCGATACGGTCGAACTTAGCTTAGTGATCAGTCGACTTTCTGATTTTTCGAAAAAAGTACGCACCGGTCTTGCCAACCTAAGTTGGCTGCAGCGTCGACAGCTAATCCGAACACTGATTTCGCGAGTCGAAATCGACGAGGAGGGCGCCACGATTGTCTATCGCGTCCCCGCAGGTGGAGACGGATCTCGGCACCCACGGGGCTCAAAAGCAAAGGCTGCCGGTGGTAGCGCCGATCCGAGTTATCAATTGTGTGGGAGGCGTGGTGTCACCAGTGCTATCGAATATCTATCTTCATTATGTGTTGGATCTGTGGTTTGACAAAGTTGTCAGACCCCACTGTCGAGGCGAAGCACTCATCATGCGTTTTGCGGATGATTTTGTGTGCGCCTTCCAATACCGAGAGGACGCGGAGCGTTTTTATGAGACGCTGCCGAAAAGGCTTGGTAAGTTCGGCTTGGAAATCGCAACGGAAAAGACTCGGATACTGAAGTTTAGTCGTCATAGTCTCAAAGCCAATGGAGCCTTTGGGTTTCTGGGATTTGAATTCCGATGGGTGACCAGGCGGACGGGTAAACGCGGAGTCATGAGGCGGACGTCGCCAAAGAAGCTACGCGGTTTTGTATCCGCGTTCAAAGAATGGGTCATAAAGAACAGACACAAACGCATCTCGATACTCATGGCAGAGCTGAGGCACAAACTGCGAGGCTATTATAACTACTATGGGGTAAGAGGAAATAGCGAGAGCCTGGGAAAGTTTGCGGACCAGATCAGGCGACTGTTATTTAAATGGCTCAATCGGCGCAGCGATCGATACAGTTATACCTGGGAAGGATTCAGTGAGATGCTAAAACAGTTCAAGATACCAACGCCCCGCATTGTAGAAGGTCGGCAGATGCAGCTCAGGTTCTCATGAAATTCGTGTCCGTGCGAAGCGAGCAGTACCGAAGAGCCCGGTGCGGGAAAACCGCACGCCGGGATCTGCGAGGGGGCACCTTGGGCAACCGGGTGTCCTACCTCGATGGAGAATGGCGGCAGGAACTGAGAGAGATACGCGCTTAGATTTAGGCTGCTGCGTTTCGGGGCGAGCGACAATTGAAACGCCATTCAATGTTTAACGTGCCGCTGAGCTCAGGGGCGAGTGACGATCACGCAATACTGATTGCGGTCAGAGAGAATGGCGGCGGGAGGCGAGAGAGATATTACCCCACTCAAATCACCCGGCGAGTTGATGCAAACCGGAAACAGGCGGGAGGGTTCATGTCGCCAAATCAGATGACGAGCGCCGAACATATTGTAGAATCTATTAGATATAGAATCGTCTCGCCGATGGATCACGAGCTATCCGATCCTGTTCAGATTCGATTGCGACGTCTTAGCCAATAGC
>JAFGIB010000220.1 GCA_016929805.1 Deltaproteobacteria bacterium
AACTTCACTTTTTTCATCCCATATTGGGCGGATTGTCACATTTCCTCAATCGCGAAATCCTCAAAATATCCCTAGTATTCCTGCGGTTTCGCTCAATCGGGAATATGACGCTCCATCCCAAGCTGGGCGAAAAAATGTGAAATTATTTTTCCGCGAGCCCTAAGCGTCCTCGGTCCGGCGACCTCGGGTCCGTTGGACCCTCCGACCCGCCGCTGGAAAAGACGAGCCTCGCCGGCTCGCATCCGCTTCGCTTTGGTCGTTTCCATCGACAACCGTCAGGACCAGCAAGGTCTATCCTTGCCGGCCCGAGGGAAGCACCCGGTTTTACCGGCGAATTGTCCGCCGACTCGTTTGAGGCGTGAACACTTGCGCGAAAAACGCTCGGCTTGCGGTAAAACGCCTAAGACACAGTGACCCGGTCTTTTTCTTTTTGGAAAGCGACCAACTTGTTCGTATAGTCCTATATGCCCTACCGATACCTCCGACGAACGTTAATATTAAGGCGATACCACAATGCCGGTACGCCAGCTGAATCCGCGATGAAATCTATCTGCGTGCGAAAGCCGCGCGGATTGAGCGGGGCTTTAGGAGCCTTTTTGACCGCTATTCGAAATAACCTTGCCACTTATGGCCGCGCCAACGGCTGCGCTCGCGGCATTCCTTCCAGGGATGTTTTTTCTAAACGGGTATTGTCATACCAAATATCGTACCTCATCTAGTGCGTGCTGGGCGATCGCATGCGGCGTTTACATTCAATCCGAAAATGTCTTTTGACGACGTTGGTTCTATATTGGATTCCAACCACGCTACAAGCGTGGTGTGATATACCCGTTTGTGCGCAGAATATTAGGTACGACGATCATCCGTATTCCGAACTGGACGCCGTGGTTGACGAAACCGTCGTTTCGTCGCACCAAGCGTTCATTCCGTGGACCGAGCCGATTTCGATAGAGGAAGCGCGCTCGGCCTTGCATCAAGCGAGAGACCTGGTCGCTTCGGGTCAACTGGGTGATGCCTTACTTCAGCTCCGGATTGCCGAACAAACGTTTCCCCGAGTTGCCGACCATATTGCACTACTCCAAACGGATGTACTTGATCGAATGAACGAGCCTAAGGAGGCTTGTAGGCTTTATGCGATTGCGGAAAGAAGCATTAATCGATCGGTCGCTGCGCAAGGTCGCGTGGGAAGCGTTTTGTGTCGCCTGGAAGCAGGCGATCGCGCTGGCGAAAAACTGTTGCAGAAACTATTGCGCCGTTATCCCAAGCTGCCGGCTATAGCGAAGCTGCGTTTCGCGCTGGCGAAAGCACGAGAAACATGGAGAGACACTTGGGGTGCGATACGAACATACCAAGCGATATACCTCAACTATCCCGAGAGTCCTTTCGCGGAGAAAGCCAGCGCGGAGCTTGAGCGCATTCGTGCACAAGGGTATCGAATCCGTCACTATACTTTTGAAGAACGCGTAACACGCGCGGAACGTCTGGTCTATGCCGGCCCTCCGGGGCAAGCGCGGGAAGCCGTGCAACAGTTGCTCGAAGCGAGGTTACCTTCGCCCGAGCTGCGCGCGCGATTGCACCTGCTCGCGGCGCGGATTGCGAAGATGGAGGGCCGCTGGTCAGCGGCTCAGAACGAGGTTGAGCTGGCTCGTCATCAGGGCGTTTCTGTTCCGGAGGCCGGCAAGTACCTGCCTCCCGCGCGGCGTCGAACGGACGACACTGATGCGATGAGTCGCGAACGAGTCGCTCTCAAGATGATCCGCCAAATTCAAGGCGGCGGCCAGATCCGAAGATTACCTAATATAAAGCTATTGGCGATTTTGCGAATCGCGGTGAGAAATCAGCTGGCTGAGATAGCGGAACAGGTGCTTGTCGCGATGCGTGCTCGAAACAGCCTCAATCCAAAACAGCGTTTCGATTCCGCGACTTTAGCCGTGGGAACGGTTTCGGACGAGGCGGTGGCGGGACTATTGAAAACACTTTTAGCGATCCCGCGTTTCACAGTCGCCGCTCGTTATCACTACGCAAGGGCGCTGGAACGTCTCGGTCGGTATGAGGAAGCGGACGCCGAATACGGCCGTGTAATCATTCGGGACCGAAGCGAAACGCGATATTACGCGATGTGGGCCGAGCTTCGTCAATGGGCGATCAAGAGCGAGATCACGCTGAGTTGCGTTCCTGACGCCGCTTCTGATGCAACAAATAAAAAGAAGGAGAGCTATTCGTGGCAATATAGTCGTGTTTCAGGTAGACCGAATGAAATGCGGAAGCGCATGGATAGCCTTTCCCACAGTGATGCTTCTACCCCGGATAACCCCGGCGAACCTTCGATCGGCCTTGATAACCGATATAATAAAACTTTATCGCAAGCGCTTTCTGAGCAATTGGTGCAGAAGTTACAGCCGCTGATACAGATTCATGGGGCGGCTTATCCTTGGTTGGCGAGGGCTCAGGATTTGGTTAAATTGGGTCAAACCGACGCGGCGGCTGATGAATTGTTTGAGACTTACCTCGCGTGGCGTGATGTGCGCGGTGGGCCTCGATTACGCACGGGACTGGAAACGGTATATACGGGAGCGGCGTTGCCCAGACGGCCCGCTACCTTTACTCTGCGTCGCGAACGGCTCGCGTTAGATCAAGCCGCGCGTCTACAACTTGCCGAAATCGCCGCGACACTGGGCGACACGGGTACCGCCGTGAGATTTGATCCCGAGCTTATTTCCAAAAGACCGCGCGCCTATGCGAGTGAGGTAGAAAGGGTAGCGAAAATCTACAAACTCGATGCCAATCTGTTGTTTGCCGTCATGCGAGTCGAGAGTATTTACAACCGGCGAATTGTTTCCCACGCAGGCGCGATCGGTCTGATGCAGATTATGCCGCGCACGGGCCGGCTGATTGCCCATCAGCTCGGCCTCAAGTATTTCACTATCGACGACCTATTCGATTACAGGATCAATTTGAGATTTGCGGCTTGGTATCTGTCTTCGCTAATCGATCGTTTTAAAGGTCGAACACCGTTGGCGGTCGCGGCCTATAACGGAGGCCCGCACAACGTGCGCTCTTGGCTCTACGTCACCGGTACGAAGATGCCGCTTGATGCGTTTTTGGAACGTATTCCCCTTTCAGAAACGCATCGGTACGTTCGTCGTGTGCTCACTCATTACGCTGCTTATCGCGCACAACAGGGTCTTACGATGGAACGACTAAGCCTCTCGCTACCGAACATCGAAGAAGACCCGATAGCTTTTTAGAGCCCGTCCCATAAATTCCCCCGAAGTAGTAACGCGACGACCCTAGCCGAAAGAAACTACGGCAATGGATCTCTTCGCAAGGATCCTTCCTTTGAGCATCCCCCGGCGCGCCGTTTAATTCGCCCTTAAGGGCTCGCGCAAAAATACCTTCACATTTTTAGCGCCCAGCTCGGGGTCAAATGTTTTATCGACGACTGAGCGGAACCGCAGCAATAGCAGCGCTATTTCGAGGATT
>JAFGIB010000221.1 GCA_016929805.1 Deltaproteobacteria bacterium
AACTTCACTTTTTTCATCCCATATTGGGCGGATTGTCACATTTCCTCAATCGCGAAATCCTCAAAATATCCCTAATATTCCTGCGGTCTCGCTCAATCGGTAATATGACACTCCATCCCAATCTGGGCGAAAAAATGTAAAATTATTTTTGCGCGAGCCCTAAGAAAGTTAGCACGATTATACTTCGCGTTATTCTGTTTAGTAAAGCGGCTTGAGCCGAAGTCTTCTTGCAACGCCGGCGTGACCTCTAAAGATAGTCCCAAGCTGTCTTCGCGTTCTTCGCCGAACGAATCGTTACTTTATATTTTATCGATAGAAGTTGGTCTATCGAATACTTGAGCCTTTGTATCATTCGAGGTCATTTCATAAAAAACTATACTTCTTCTAGCATAAATAAGAGAGTGTAGCAGCGATCGAATGAGTTTCCATAATAAACCTTAACGTAGCAAAAAATCCGTCGGCGTTAAGCGGTTCGCTCGCGAAAAACAGCGCGAGCTCTAAGGGTGTGCTCACTTCTTTTGGACCTCACTTGGGGTGCACCAAGCTTCGGCCCAAAAATAAATTCCGCGCGTCCTTATTTCATCGCTTTTTTCGCGTTTCCGCTCGACGTTATTTTCTCCATTAGGGCAAACTCTAAGTCCGGATAGCTCTTCGCTAAATCGGTGGGTGTTCTTCCATACCGTAACCGGTTGTTGCCAGGCCGCGAAACAAGATAGCCCGAGTACATCGAAGTCGATCTCGGTCAACGCCGGTTGGATCGCGACTTCGGTCGCTCGGTTTTAGACATTACCATCCGCATCAATCCTGATGAGATACGAAGCTCGGCCGCTTCTGTCGTCGGCGAAGTTGTCCGAGAAAGGTTTCCATAGGCTGTCTTTTTCTTTTTGATGACCCAATTGTTTATATAACGGCCACTGAAGATATCGTGAAGTACCTGTTGGTCGCGAAACCGTATGCTACTATTTTATGGGAGCCGCAACGTTGCTCCGATCGAGGTGGCGTTTCGGCGTTTCTGCCGAAGTCGACTTCAATCATCTATTTATAGAGTGAGGTATACATTTGATTGCATTTCGTTATTTATCCGTATTAGAGTTAATCTTTCTTTCCATTCACTACTATGACCCCTGCAGCTTCACACTGATGGAGGATCCAGCAAGTTGCGACTATCCTTCAGAGACCCGGGGCGCCGACGCTGAAAAGCAGGCGCTTGCCGGCCGGTTCGACCGGCAGGGAACTTTCAGCACCAATAAAACGATCCCGGTAATTTGGGGTGAGTTCGCGGTGAATCGCGGACAAAACGTCGTGCGTGACCCGTCATCGCGTATTTTGCGGATGGAATCGGTTGCCGAGGCGGCGCTGTCGAGAGGTATGGTTTAGGTACAGTGAGATACGGGGAGCGACGTAAACCGCGGCGACGGCTCGTTCTCGAGCGAGCCGCAGACGGTCATGAACAACATCGCGGAGTGAGAGATGCACGATATGACGAGAAACAACTCTTTCTATGGTTCATTTTACCGGGCTTCGTCCCTTGCTCGTCTCGCGGCGGTCGTACTGACGGCGTTCGCATGCGCCAGCGTTGACGACGCGGCTAACGGTAAAGACGGCTCCGGCGGACGCGACGGTAAAGGAGGCGATGAAACGACCGGCGGCGGCGACGCGAATACCGCGGGTACGAGTCGGCCGGGCGGGGGGTATTGCGGTAACGGCGTCATCGAGCGCAGCGAGCAGTGCGATGACGGTAATACGAAGAACAACGATGGTTGCAGTCGCCTCTGCCAAGTCGAGGCGAACTGGAGTTGCCCCGAGGAGGGAAAGCCCTGTGAGTACCTCGGCATCTGCGGCAACGGTGTGCTGACGTCGAACAAAGAGTGCGATGATGGCAACAGCCAGAGCGGTGACGGCTGTTCGGGCGATTGTAAGAGCGTCGAACCCGGTTACATCTGCCGCAAGCCGGGCGCGCCCTGCACCCCGCGATGCGGTGACGCCCTAATCACCGCGAGCGAGGAATGCGACGATGGTAACAACAGCAGCGGCGACGGCTGCTCAGTCATCTGTCGGATCGAGCCTGGTTGGACTTGCACGAAGAGCACGCCGTCTGCATGCGAGCACTCCGTCTGCGGAAACGGCGAGGTCGAGGCCGGAGAAGGCTGCGACGACGGCAATACCGTTCCCTTTGACGGTTGCTCACCCACCTGCCAAAGCGACCCCGTATGCGGGACGGCCGAAAGCGCGGTTGGCGAATGCCGAACGACATGCGGCGACGGGTTACTAATGCGCGGTGGAGTCGAGGAGTGTGACGACGGCAACCAAAACAACGGTGACGGTTGCTCTAAGGACTGCAAGGTGGAGGCGGGGAACACCTGCCGTTCCGCTTACGAAAGTCCGCCGGATAAACTCGAGATTCCGATCGTGGTGAGGGATTTCGAATGGTACTCGAATAGCAATCCTCCTACCGGACATCCTGATTTTGGAACCTACTGTTGTGACGATACCCTCACGAGGTCTAAAGGTGTTCTGCGTACGACGTTGGATCGGGATCGCAAACCGGTTTGGGCCGGCCCGGATCCGGTTCCGGACCCGCATCAACTGCTGTTCACCGGCAAGGCCGCCTTCGACCAGTGGTATCGCGACGTCAGCGGCGTCAACATGACCTTTTATATGACCCTGACGCTGTTCCAGAAGCCGTCGAGCGAGACCACGTACGCTATGAACAGCGACACGGACGAGCCCTTTTTCGATCGCTGCGGTTTCTATCCACTCGATTCAACGGAGCCGCTGGTCGATCAGAACACGCTCGAGGCGATAACCTACACCGACGACGCATTTCCAGGTCATACCTGTCATGCCTACGAGGGACTTGGATTTGGTAATAGCTGGGCTAATCACAACTACGCCTTTACCAGCGAGTTGCGCTACTTCTTCCAGTACCAGGGCAACGAGAACCTCAGGTTCACCGGCGACGACGACGTGTGGGTGTTCATCAACGGCACCCAGGCGGTCGATCTCGGGGGTGTGCACAATCGCATCGTGGCGAACGTCATTCTCGACGGCTCGGATGGAACCGGGCAGATCGGTATCGGCGAAACGCCGTCGGAATTCACCACCGTCGATTTCAAGCTACAAATCGGCGGCGTTTACGAGGTAGTCGTCTTCCAAGCCGAGCGCTGGTGTTGCGGCTCGAACTATATGCTGACCCTGGCGAATTTCCTCGCGGGCAGGAGCCAGTGCGGGCCCACTTGCGGTGACGGCGTCGCCACGGGAACCGAGGAATGCGACTACGGAGAAGAAAACGACGACGCGACCTACGGCGGGTGCACCACGCAGTGTACCTGGGGTCCGTTCTGCGGCGACGGAACCGTACAAGGCCCCGAGGAATGCGATATGGGCAAGAACAACGGCGATATGAGCGGGGGTATGGACGCTTGCACCATCGCCTGTAATAAGCCACGCGGCTGCGGTGACGGTAACGTGGATACGCATCTCGGAGAAGAATGTGATCTCGGTTTTAATAACGGCGTCCGGCTCAATAATCAGTTGCAACCGGTCGACGATCCCGACGATCCCACGGGCCAAGTGCTCTGCGATACCGACTGCATGATTCCGATGGGCATAATCTACTAAGGCACCTGGCAGAAATAAACTTGCCAACTGCGGTCTCGCCACGGGTCCGTTCGCGGCTTTCGTACTCGGAAAAATCCTCGAAATATCTCTAATATTCCTGCGGTTTTTCGTGCGGGCGCGCTCGCGATCGAACTCCGCGGACGCGACCGGTCTTGGCAAATTTATTTCTGCCAGGTGCCAAAGCTAGAGTCTCGCCATTTTTCTACTGCGGCCGGGTATAATGAACGCGTAGCAGCGTCACGCCACCGATCTTTCGATCGACTCAGTGGCAATACGCGCGGCCCGAATCGCTAAACGAACCAGCTTCGACCGGAATGAATTCCCATTCGAAGCTCTTTGCCTTTAACGTAAGCCTGAGTACACCGAACGACGTGTTTTGACGAATCGCACAGGTACAAGGTTGAGGGTTAGGGAAGGAACGCAGTGAAGAACCTCCGGTGCCAACGACGAATTCAGTCAAGCCGGTAGCGGACAAATTGCCTTCTGCGTCCATAGGCCAGTAGCGTTGATACGCATGATCATGGCCCGCCAGTACAATTTCGGCGCCGTGGTCTATCAGCGCTTGCCATAATGGTTTTATCGCCGAGGTGTCCCCGTGTTTGCCTGAACTGTAACGAGGGTGATGTCCGAAGGCAAGAGTACACGCTTTATCGGAAGCCGCGAGATCTTGCCGCAGCCACATTTCCTGTTCCGATCCTTCGCTGCACATAACCTCGGAACAATTCGTGTTCAGCGACACGACGTGCCAATCGCCGATGTCGAAGCTGTAGTATCCTTTTCCGCGCTCGCCGGCGGCGTCTCCGAAGTAGTCAAAATAAGCATCGGCATCTCGCACGTAGTATTCGTGGTTTCCGGGAGTGGGATACATACGCTCCTTGTGACGGCCCCACGGCGGATCGAAGCAATTGATAAAATCCGACCACGAACCATCGCCTTGTGCGGCGTCTCCCAACACCAGAATCGGCCCTTCGAGGGAATCAAGGAGATTGCCGGTGAGCGTGTCGTTTTCGGTACCGCAACGTCCGATGTCTCCGGCGGCGTATACCGCAACGCCCGCGCTATCGTCGATCAAGTCGGTATCGTCGCTCTCGTAACCGATAAAACTAATTTGCTCACAGTAGCGTTCGGCTTCGACTTCGTCTTCCGAGTCAGTTGGATCGGAAGGGTTCGATTCTACGCTTTCCTCATCGATTCCGGTCGGGTCGGGCATTTCTGTATTTCGGTCGGTAGAGTCGACTTCGATCGGGTCGGCGACTTTGGTGTCCTCAGTATACTCAGGTATGCGCACGAAGCCGCTAGGCACCCTAATAACTGCTTTATAGAATGCCCCGTTAGAATTCGCGGAGATGAAGGTCGCTTCATCTGTCGAAACAGCTCCGGCCGCGTAACCTTCAACGATGCGCATATCGTCGCTTTTTGATGCTGAATAGTCGCCCGTTATCGTATCCTCTCGTTTCGGTTCTGAATCGTTTTCGATCGCAACGGGATTCGAGCAGCTAATAAAACAGACGGTAAATGAGGTTATAGATAAAGTAATAATTCGTCGAAAATTCACAAAAACTACGGACTTTTTTACTTCTAAAAGATCATTTACTAGCAAAGGCTCCAACAAGACCACGGCAACCTCCCAATAAGAAACATCCAAGACAATAACAGTATTTATATAATATTATAGTACGGATGGAACACGGGGCGCCTAATAGGTCTTGTCGTAAAAAATGCAAGAGTATGTACGTAATTGTAGGCAAATAGGTTGTTTCCGTGATTGAGCTCAATTCGAATCATACGACACCCACTTTTACGGGAAGGGGATCGCCGGGTCGTCGCTTTCCAGTCGCGTTTGAGTTCCGCTCAAACATCGTCTTTTTCGAGGCCGCTATATGAAATAGCGTTTTGTCGAATAGCCGATAGAGATCGGCGCCGACGACCGACGACTCGGGCGGCCTACTGGGATCAGCTCAAAGTGAGGTCCAACATCAGCGAGCACGCTCTTAGTCTGCGCTTTTTTTTTGCGAGCGAAGAGGTTTACTCCCACGGAGTTTTAGCAAAGTTATGGTAGACTAAAGGGCCACGGTACGAGTCGAAACAATTCATCGCGGCGCGGGCTTCTCGCTCGCTCATTTTTACGTGGATGGATGACAACCGACGCGATATCGTTTAGTCGTCGTTTCCTAATAACAGCTCATCGAGGGATTCATCGAGATATTGCATACGCTCCGATATCCAATCTCGTATAAAATCGACCTCTTGTTGTGGCGTGGTAAAATCTTCTCGAGATGACCAACGACTGTAGTTTTTATACGCGTCTTCCCAGAGTTTCCAGTCGCGCGTGCTGGACGCCTCGGTTTCTGCCGCGAACGCGTCTAGCAAATTTATAATTTCGGTTTTCGCGTACGCGCCGGCCATGGCCGAGCGAAAACGGGTACGCATCTCGTCTCGCAAGTCCGGGTTACTCGCCATACGCTTCCAAATACCGTTGCGATGGAACATATTGCTATCGTAGTTCGCCCTTCTCGTATTCCACCGTTGTCCAAAGCTCGCATTAAAATCCCACGGAACGAATCTAAAAACCGCTTCGCTAGATTCCAGATAGTGATACGCGTTTTTACCTGTCGTGTCTACATTCGCGGTAAACATCACAAATGTCCACCAATCCTGGTAATCCGCGACATCGATGTAGTCTCCGAGGTCTTCCGCAAATTCCTCGTCCTCGCTGTCCATTACAAATCGTATTAGCGCTTGCAACGAATCGTCCCATCCCGATTCGCCTCTCCGGTAGCCCTTCTTTCTTTTCCATCCGGTGTTTCGTGTGGAGAAAATCCCCCTCGTGCCTCTTAGACTTGAATAGTTCTCCCGTATCCGCCAAGCCGTAAAGACGCATTAGGTGTCGATCGACGTGGTCAGAGACGGTGTACAGGCCTCGAAACTCGTTGTCCCGATAGACGATCGCCATGTAGCTCTGCACGGAGATATGCCTGGGATTAAGGATTCTCCACATTTCGTGCGACAGGCGTTGCCGGACATAACTATTATCGTCGAAGGTTGTCGTGAGAACGAGCTTCGTGCGATTGGTGAGCCCACCGCCGCGGTTGGGTTCGTGAAACAGCTCCTTGTCGTCGAACTTCAGGGTATAGCTGTGCTTCGGGTATTTCAGGGAAGTCTCGCCACGAGTCTTGATATTGATCTCATCGTAGCGGCGACCAGCGTAAACCAGCGTCGAAGGATGGTACTCATCGTGTTCCGCATCTTCGATAAAGAATACCGGTAAACCATACTCCAGCGGATAACGTAGCGGGTCGGCGATGGGCTTGTTGTCCGGGTGATCAAACGCATCGGCTACGCCAATTCGTAGCGTATACGCATCGTTCGTCGATTTGACACGAAAAACGAGGTCGTAGACAGCCGCTTGGTAAAGGCCGGGTACCCACGTCAAGCGACCCCGTCGCTGGTCAAAAACCGCACCTGATGGCAGTTCGTCGAAGTATACCTTCGACAGATTCATCGTACTGCCGTGCTTACAGATGAATTCAATATCTACCGCAAGCGAATCCCCTTCCGTTATCCAGATAGGACCGAGGACGGCTGGAACGCAGTCGTCGGGAGCGTCCGCTTCGTCAGGACAAACCGACTCGCTATCTTCGCAATTTCGCGTCCAATTATCGGGGAGTAGACACGCTCGACGCGGCGTCTGACACGCTTTCAAATATGCGCTGTCAACCTCACAAACCCGCGTTTTCTCGTCATCGTCACCGACCCGGGCAGCGTACGCGAGAGAATTTCCTCTCTTATCGGTCATCACGCGCCAGAGATTGCTTTCATCGCGCATCAAAAGTATTCCCGAACGTCTCTGTCGCAACGCTTCGAGATGACAAATAGCAACCTCGGAATAGCGACCCCGGTCTATCTGCGGCCCATCTGACAAATCCAAAACGTCGCAAAGTCGTATATAGCCGCAAGCGTCCGGATCGAATGGGACCTCGACGGAGTTATTAAATCCGGATTCGGCCGAAATGAAATCGAACGACTCCTTATACACGTCGTCGCGCTCGGTTTTGCCACAAGACGCTGCGCAAGACAATAATACGACTATAAATACTAACGATTGCTCGCTAAACCAAAATCGCTCCGGCGCCATATGAATCGCTATAACTTTGCATTTTTCTCGAACGCCGTCAATAACTATTATTATACATAGGTCAATTTTTGGAGGAATAATTGAATGATATTGGATAGATACGAATCGATGTAACCCCTCAGAATTGATCATGACGCGTCCGCGGTCGCTAGATAACTCGTGGAAACGGAAAGCGATGTTCATGCCGAGCAGGGGCGTCGCTAATTTTCGGTCAATGGAAGAGATTTACCCTTCGCGTCCCATTCACCGCCGAGAGCCGCCGCTCCGCTTCTAGCGGTGCGAACGGCTGCTGCCGAAGGCCTATTCCTGCGGGGGCAAACAAACCCGGCTTGATAATTTGCCGCCCGCGGGGCTAGACAGGGCGCGAGATAGGCGTAAAAAATAGATGCTGTTCAACTAGATGCTCGAGAGACTCATAATGCGAATACTATACATCGATATCGATACCTTACGACCGGATCACCTGGGTTGTTACGGGTATCACCGCGAGACTTCTCCTACAATTGATAAAATCGCGCAACAAGGGGTTCGCTTCGACAACGTCTATTGTTCCGATGCCCCCTGTCTGCCCTCGCGCACGGCCCTGATGAGCGGTCTGTTCGGCATTCATAGCGGGGTCGTTGGTCACGGCGGCAGCGCGGCGGAAATGCGTCCGGAAGGAGCCTCGCGCAGCTTCAAGAGCAGACTCGAGGTCGAAAGCCTCGCCGGTGTCTTGAGCAGCAACGGCTATCGAACCGCGAGCATCAGCCCCTTCGCCACGCGGCACGGCGCGTGGAGCTTTTACGCGGGTTTCGGCGAGATCATCGATACCGGAAGAAGCGGGATGGAATCGGCTGAAGAGGTGGTACCAAAAGCCGCGAAATGGCTCGAGGACAACGCGGCGTATCAAGATTGGTTTTTATATCTCAATCTCTGGGACCCGCACGCTCCCTATCGCGTGCCTGCGGAGTTCGGAAATCCATTCCTCAATGCGCCCATACCCGCTTGGCTCAGCCAAGAGCTGCTGGAAATCCACCGCGCTATGGTCGGGCCGCATAAAGCCCGTAATGTCGCCGGGTTCAAAAACGAGGCGGACGCTTTTAGCGCGGCGCTGCCGGAGCAACTCGTCAGAACCCCCACGGAAATCGCGGATATGGCGGATCTCAAACAGTTGTTCGACGGCTATGATATCGGCGTTCGCTATGCGGACGCGCACGTTAGGCACATCCTTGAGCTGTTAGAACAAAAGAAGGTTTTGGGGCAAACCGCGATCATCATCAGCTCCGATCACGGAGAGAACCTCGGTGAATTAGGGATTTACGCCGAGCACGGTACCGCGGATTGTGCGACCTGCCGGATACCATTAATTATCAGATGGCCGGGAAAGGCGCGGGCGATTTCAGATAGCGGATTTCATTATAACCTGGACTTGGCACCCACGCTGATCGAGTTATTGGGACTAAAAGGTCCGCCGATATGGGACGGCCGGTCGTTTGCGCCAGCGGTGGAAAACGGCTGCGAGTGCGGCCGCGATTACTTGGTGCTCAGTCAGTGCGCGCACGTTTGTCAGCGCAGCGTGCGCTTCGACGACTGGCTCTATATTCGCAGCTATCACGACGGCTTTCACCTCTTTCCCAAGCAGATGCTGTTCGATCTACGTTTTGATCCGCATGAGCAAACCGACCTTGCCGAGGCCGAACCCGAGATCTGCAGGCAAGCGGTCTATCGACTTTGCGAATGGCACGACGAGATGATGGCGTCGATGACCTCTGATGTCGACCCCTTATGGACCGTGATTAAAGAGGGAGGGCCGTTCCACGCGCGAGGCGCGTTGAAACCATATTGCGAGTTTCTTGAAAAGACCGGACGAGCAGAGGCGGCCGACGAGTTGCGGAAAAAGCACCCGCGCGAATGGGGACGAGCGATTAATCCGAATGACTACGCTCGGCAAGCCTATCTGAAGAATCTATTTCGAGGGCTCGACCGGAAAAAGACTTAGGGCTCGCG
>JAFGIB010000222.1 GCA_016929805.1 Deltaproteobacteria bacterium
AACTTCACTTTTAGCATCCCATCTCGGGGCCAACTGTCTCATCTCCTCAATCGCGGAATCCTCGAAATAGCGCTGCTATTGCTGCGGCTCCGCTCAGTCGTCGATAAAACATTTGACCCCGAGCTGGGCGCTAAAAATGTGAAATTATTTTTACGCGAGCCCTTAGTTTTTTAGTCACTTACTAATGTCCACTCTTGTTTCATCAGTAGGATAATCCGATAAAGGTATACTGGTCGGAATGCCTAGACAAAGACCGATTGATTCGGCGGCGGTTACCCAGGAATGATCAGCGGTTACCTTGCGGATTTTTCCAGCAACTTCCGTTAGCGGTACCCAACTTATCGTGTTGCCCTTGACAGCTACCATCTTACCGAACTCACCACGTTCCACCAGACGGACCGCCTGCACACCGAGTCGCGTTGCCAGAATCCTATCATAGGCCGAAGGAGAGCCACCTCGTAATAGATGTCCTAAGATTGTTACTCGTGTCTCAATGCTGAACCGGTTCTCGATCTGTTCCGATAGCTGATAGGATATGCCTCCCAGCCGGATCGCGTCCGGCGAGGTTTCCACCCGCCGCTTGACGACCATCTCCCCACCCTTCTGACGGGCACCTTCGCCCACCACGATGATAGAAAAATTCTTGCCCAGCGAGTTACGCAACCTGATCTGCTCGCATATAGCATCGACATCGTAGGGAAACTCCGGCATCAATATGATATCACCTCCTCCCGCCAGTCCGCTTCCCAGCGCTAACCAACCTGCGTAACGACCCATTACCTCCACGATCATGACCCGGTGATGGGATTGGGCGGTAGTGTGGAGCTTGTCAATGGCCTCGGTTGCCGTTTGAAGTGCCGTATCGAATCCAAAGGTTACGTCTGTACCCTCGAGGTCGTTGTCGACGGTTTTTGGCACGCCTACAATAGGGAGTCCTCTTTCCATTAAGGCCGCCGAGGCTGCCATCGTGCCATCGCCTCCAATAGCGACGATAGCGTTTAGGCCTAGGGCTTCGAAGTTCTGCACGCATTGCGCGGAACGATCCAGATAGACATATTCCTTACCCTGTAAAACAGGGTATTTGAACGGATTAGCCCGGTTTGACGTACCGAGGATAGTCCCGCCCCGAGTCAGTATACCCGAGACATCTTTATCGTCGAGATTGACGAACCGATTGAGGACTAAGCCTTCATAACCGTCTAAAAAGCCGATTACTTCCATGGCGTAGTTATTGTCCGCGGTCTTGGCTACGGCTCGAATCACGGCGTTCAATCCCGGGCAGTCACCACCTCCGGTTAGTACCCCAATACGTTTTTTATGCTTTGACATTAGTCGTTCCGAAGGTCTCCCAAACGTAAATCGACGATATCCAGCCGATGGTTTGCTTTTGGGTTATCCGGGGAGGGGCCTTCGACCAGAACCACTAGCCCATCCGCCAATCCTTCGCTCTGTACCCATCGCCGCGCAAACGTGTTCCAGTCTCGATTACGCTCGGGTGCGTGAACCGGTAACACTCCGTATGAGAACTGCAATCCGTGACATGTTGACTCTTCCGAGCTGACGGCCGCAATCCATACAGGTAGCGTGAAGCGGGAGACCATCCGCGCAGTGTGTCCGGTGGCCGTCGGAGCGATGACCGCCAGCGGGGCAAGGTGAGCCACGGTGTGCTGTACGTTTCGCGAGATGACGTCCACCAGACGGACGCCGTCGACACGGTCGTAGCCGGCGAATGCCTTTCGAACGTAGACATCCGTGCGATACGGCTCCGTCGCAACCGCGATCCTGACGAGTGTGTTCACCGCCTCGATCGGAAACCTTCCCATGGCCGATTCTTCGGAAAGCATGACGCAATCAGTGCCATCGAGGATGGCATTGGCCACATCGGTAGCTTCAGCGCGCGTGGGGCGGTAATGCTCCACCATCGATGCCAGCATTTGTGTGGCAGTGATTACCGGTTTCCCTAATAGGTTAGCTCTGCCGGTGAGATCCTTTTGGATCACGGCAATTCTCTCTATCGGGGTTTCCACGCCCAAGTCACCGCGGGCAATCATAATCCCGTCCGCGACCTTCAGAATCTCATCGAAGTGGGCCAAGGCTGTTGCCCTTTCAATCTTGGCAATGATGAACGGGTGATGCCCGAGTTTTGTTGCTGCCTCCCGTACTGTATCAACATCAATCGGGGTCTCTACGAAGGACTGGCTGACCGCATCCACTCCGTTTTGCAATGCGAACTTCAGGCAGTCATGGTCGCGTTCGGTAAACGCGCTGACGCCGAGGTCGATTCCCGGCAGATTTAGCCCCTTGTGCGAACGCAGCTCACCCCCGGAAAGCAAACGACAATGGACGTCCTTGCCTTTGACGCTCTCTACCTCTAGTTGAACGATGCCGTCGTTGAGGAATAGGACGTCGCCCGGCTTGGCGACCGCGGGCAGACGCGAGAATTCCACGAATACGCGGTGTCGATCGCCGACGATCTTATCCGTGGTTAATGTGAACGCGTCTCCCCGCTTCAGCTCGATCGATTTTTCAGCTAATTGCCCGATCCTTATCTTAGGACCCGGAAGGTCGGCCATGATGGTCACGCGTTTGCCGGCCGTGCGAGCTGCACGGCGAAGGTTGTCGATCGCTGTTTTATGCCAGGTAAAATCGCCATGGGAGAAATTGAGACGGGCGATGTTCATCCCGGCATGCAGCATTTGCAGCATGGTCTCGGGCGACTCGGATGCTGGTCCGATCGTACACACGAGCTTGGTTTTGTTAGGAGCAAGCATCGAGCAAGCGTTCGAGCCTTATATTAACCGCGTTCCAGTTCGCGATGTGAAAGAACGCGTCGACGAACTTAGCGCGATCGTTTTTATAGTCGATATAGTACGCGTGCTCGAAGACATCGACCACCATCAGGATGGTGAACATCGGGTAGACATTGGCGTTGTGCTTTTCGACTTGCATGATGATCGGTCGTGCCGTCAGTTTGCAATACGTCAGCGCGGCCCAGCCCGAGCCCTCGGTGCTCACCGCCGCCTGAGTGAATTCTTTCGTGAACCTTTCGACGCTTCCAAACTCCTTGGTTAAAACTTCCGCCAGCCTTCCGCCAGGCTTGGCGCCTCCCCCCTTTCCCTCCGGTGCGAGATTGCCCCAGAAAAGCGAATGCATCAGATGGCCGCCGATGTTGAAGGATAGCTCCTTCAACGTGGATTTGAGATCCAGGTCGGCGTTTTCTTTGCGCGCCTTGTCAAGCTTTTGCAGGATCCCATTGGCGCCGTCGACGTACGCTTGGTGGTGTTTCCCGTGATGGATTTGCAGCTGCTCCTCGGACATGTACGGAGCCAAATCCTTATAGTCGTACTCGAGCTTGGGTAAGGTGTATATCTTGTTTGTCTCTGACATCGCGTTACTCTCCGTTCCTGTTGTTATGGTCTTTCGATACTCTGGTCATTCACGGTGGTCGTCCGTCCCGCGAAATTTTTGGCTGATGTTTCCTTTTATATTCCGAGCTAGGCCGCGTATATGGCTCTGGCCGTGCGCGCGAGATTCATCAGAAGTCGCGTTCGTTAAAGCGGTCACGGGCTCCATCGCCGAATCCCTCGCCTTGGCGTTCTGGTCGGCCCCCGTCGCAGCATTGCGGTTTTGTTCGGTGAGCGCGCTGAGATTATCTGGTGAGTGTGCAATCAAGGTCGTATTAATTCGCGACGAAATGCCGATTTCCTTGAGCATCTTGAAGTGCTGGATCAGCATCACGAGGTCCATCACGTCTTTTGCGGTTGTAGCCGGTTTAGACCGACGGAACTCATCCACCGAATTGGTTAAACCGGCGACAAAAGTCCATAAGTGATCGTTAATTCCATTATCCCGCAAATCCTGCAAGGTTTCTCTTCCCTCGCTTCGTGCGTCGCCTTCTACGGCCTTGATCTTTTTCACATTATCTCCTTTTAAGACGCATATTCGAGCGTCTGTTAGCGGGCTAGCCGTCCGCCCTATATCATTCGGCGAACCGCCGTCATTGGAAATCGATTCCTCACCGATGAGTTGCCGGCACCTGTCAAAGCAGCTTTCGTGCCATCGATGAAAAACAATCGTTTTCGCTTGGTTTTGAGACAACCCGATCTCCGTTTGAGAGTTATTTCAATCAAAATGACGCGCCCCCGTTTTGATTCGAATAAACGGCCGATACGCGCGACCGGCCCCTCGCATTACTCGACGACGCGACGCTCCCGGCCTTCTATTTCTGCTCTCGTTCGCGCTCGGTGATATTGCTCAGCACGGAGTAGTAAACGGGCGCGCCTTCGGCATCTTGCGCGGCGGTGGTCGTTAGGTGCGTCCAGAATGTCGTTCCGTCATTTTTCATCATTCGCAGTTCACACGCATCCGGTTTACCCGTCACCCAGAGCTGTTTGCGGTGTTGGTAGTAGATGCCGAGGTCTTGCTCGAGGATGAAGCGGGTGATCGGCTTCTTGATAAGCACGGCCCGGGCCGAGGCCAGCAGGTTAACGGCGGCGAGGTTGACCTCCAGGATCAGCCCCTCGCGGGAGACGATTAAATAGCCAACGGGAGCCAGGTTATAAAGGTCAAAATAGCGCACCCGCGCCGCTTCCAGCTCCGCGTGCGCCCTTCGTAGCTCGTCATTCTGCATCTTCAGCTCGATTTGATACACGCGTAGCTCATGGATAATCCGCCGTGTTTCTTCGTGTGACACGGTCTCAAGGTTTTCTGGAGATGGACCTTCTTTCCGCTGGACGATCTCTTCAGCCCGCTGGCGCAGTTTGGCGTCGTTTTCGGGTCCGTTATCCTTGATATTCATTGAGCATCCCCACCTTTCCCGGCCGGGTGATATGCGTGTTCGGGCCGAGCGCCTTCACGAGCTTCGTGAAATTGTCGAAGTCCACCGGTTTGACCGAGTAGCTTTCCGAGCGATGCAAAGATGCGCCCATCATATCCCTTTCCGCGCCGAACGTCGACCGGACTACTGTCTCTAGCTACGTCACGGATCCCGTTATTGTATTTCGTATGCCAAAATGAGGGGATCTTCTAGGGATAAGCCCGCGCTTTTTAGCGTTTCCAAGTTCGTCGAGTTTATTGGTTAATGCTTATAGGTATCGGCCGTGGGATTCTCAGTAGCCAAGCACTTGTGATACTTCTGATAAGCACTTGTGAAAGTGGACGCAGAGGGGTTACGGTCGCCAATCGAAGTCGATGGACCAGCGTTGACCGGGTCCGTATTGCCCGGCCCATACGAAGTCGAACGGTAGAAGCAGTTCCAGCAGCACGCCGCCCGAGGCGCCGTTGGAGCTGGTCGAATTCTGGTCGGTTCCGCTTCCCGTGCTGAAGATACCTTCGACGTACGCGCCGCGAACGACATCGCTGAGGAAATCGGGAACGATACGGTCGGCTTCGATGCCCGCGGTGATGCGGGTATCGTCCTTGACTTGCTCCACAGAAAACATAGGCACCCATTCGCCCAGCTCTCGACGCGCGCCCAGGCTGAGCAGTCCCATCGTCGTTCCCAGAGCCACCGAGGTGAGCTGCGCTTGCGCCGAGCCCTCCCGGTCGGTCGCCGCGCCCGACGAAGCGCTCCCGGTGATCGCGTCCAGGGCCTCGCTCGCCGTACTCGGCTGATCATCGATAAAGAACACGAGCGTCGGTGAACGAACCAGGCCGCTGACCTCTACCCGGGTCTTACCGCCTCCCGGATTGTCATGGGTAGCGGTGATTTCCAGCTGCGGATTGAGTTGATTCGCGCCCGTGAAGGTAATCCGCCCGCGCTCGACTTTGAGGCTTTTCCCGAATAGTTTGATGAAACCGCGCTCAATTTCTATCTTGCCCTCAACGCGGGCTGCTCGCGCTTCCGGTCGGATGATCAAGTTCGGCTTGATCTTGAGCGCGAAATCGTCTCGTCTGATCCATACGGGCTTTTTGGATCGGATACGGATCACGATTTCGCGCGAGCTGGTCTCCTCGATTTCGGTCTCTTGCTTGTCCGGATGGACGAAGACGATGTCCGGATTTTTTTCCAGGGATTGAATCCCTTCGAGATTTTGTGCCGTAAGCTGCACGGAAAGTTCCTCGATCTCGGCGTCGACCTTCATCCGCTTCGGATTCGCACGTCCCGAAACGTGCACGCGCGTATCCACCGTGCCGTGGTAGATACCCTGATTGCGCAGCGGAAAGTCGTTGGTTTCGAGATCCAGCTCGGCGGACCACGTCCGTGGCGAGATAAGCGTTACTTCGGCAGCGACTTTTGCCCACCCTTCGCGGTCTTCGAAACGAATGCGCGGCAAGCGAAACCTGCGTCCATCGATCATCACCGTACCGTTGATGCGAGAAAATCGTTGTCCGATTTCCGGCAGCGTAAATGACACGTCCGATAACTTTAGCGAGCCTTTGGCCTTGGGCTGGGTCAGGCTCCCCGAGATCATGAGCGAACCAGAGACCCTTCCCGAAGAATTGCCAACGCCAGGCGCCATCGCGAGTAGCGGTTGCACTTCCATCTTCGAGAATACCGCCCGTAAATCGACCGGACCGCGTTGCTGAACGGATAGAGCCGGATGATCGACTCGAACGCTGATCGGCAGCTTGCCGGTTATCCTCGTTTGTCCATCCCGACCGGCTAAATTCGCTTGAAGTTCGATATCGAGCATGTTGCCGACGGGACGCGCGCGGAGATAGGCATTGAAGAGCGGCCCTTGCGCCCAGCGAAAGCCGGCCGTCTTCGCCTCCAGTCTGAAATCGGCACGTTCGGTGAACAGATCGGACGCCTGCAAGTTGGCCGAGACCACGCCCTTGGCGTGCTCGCACAGAAAAGGTACGCGTTCGGCTTTCAACTGCTTGATCCGCGCGTCGAGTTGCGCCGGACCGATCATCATACGTTTGATTGAATGCCAGCGGTTCATCGGAGCTGTGGAACTGCCGCGCAAGCTGGAGACTTCCCGTCCTTCGATTTGTGACCGCAGTTCGGTGACCAGACGGCCCTCGCCTATTTGCGCCGCGATATCGGTGGAAATAGGCGTGCGCGAAGAGCAGTTGCCATCCGCCTTTGGGTTGGCAACGACAGCCCCGGGGAACCAATCGACCCGACCGTTTAGCTCGCCTTGCGGCTCGGCTCCAGGGACATGAGAGATCTCTGCGTTAAGCGCCACCAGCCACGGAAAAAGATCCTTTTCGTTTCCGACCGACCGCACTATCGGCAGGTTCCAGATGCGTCGTCGGGCGAGATCGAGCGCCACCTTCCAACGGCTCTGCATCAGCACCTGATCGATACGCGCGAACCCCCGGGTGAGTAAGTCTTTACCGAATTCATTCTCGGCCCGTGCATTGAGCAAGCGGCCGATGAGGTCGTCCACCGTCAGGCTCGTGACGAGTTCGCTGTTTTGATAGTCGCTCGTGACCTTTATAAGTATGGGTGCGCTATCTCCTTGGAAGCGAACTCGGCTGTCGAGCTGCATGGCCGCACGCGGTTCGGTTAGCGTGCCGCTCGCCTTCAACCGAGCTGAGACCGATCCCTCGACCGCTTGCACAAACGGCACGGCGTCCGGGGGTAGAAAACGTAAAAGTACCGGGAGCGAAACCTGCTCGGCGGCCAGTGTGAGCTCATGCTCCGCTCGCTCGAGTCTTTTGACCTCGATAGGACCGGGATGGAAGCGGCTGACTAGGTTGAGATCGACACGGGAACTCGGGCCGTTACGCGCAACCAGATCCGCGCTAAGGCTCCCCTGTTGAAAATCGGCGTTAGCCTGAAGTTTTGCGCTGACCGGTTTACCGTCAAAGAAAACACCGCCATCATAGTCGACCTCGAGCTGCAGCACGGGTTGGTCGAGCTGACCCGTGGCTTGCCCTTTAATACGAAGGCGCCCGGGCACTTCGAGCTGAGTAAAGCGTCGTGTGAGCCCTCGGAGCCGCGGCACTTGCGCTACTACCGTGAACGACGAGCGAGAACCGCCGAGACCGATCTTGCCGTTGATTTGAGCGCGTACATCGTCGTAGCGCATGCTCAGCGCGCGTACCCGCAGCGCCCGTTGCGGTTCGAAACGCAATCGGGCGACACGCGCGGAGATGGGTCCATGACGGGTGCGCAGCTCAAAGCCGCCGGCGCCTTCCCAAAACCCTTCGCGGTGCGCGACCCAGCCGTTCAGCGACATAAATCCGTTCTCGGCGCTGCCCGATAGCGCGTATCGATCGGGTCCACCGTCAACCTTGAGCCGGGCTTGGGATATCTGTCGACCTTCGATCTGCAGCCCGCTCGCCTCTATCGACGCGTGCAGTTTGGGCGCGGGCGCGGTTGCTTGCATCCGTATCCTGGCTTTTACTCTACTTATGCGATTGGTACCGACCTTAAGCTTGCTGAGGTCGGCCTCGACAGCCGCGCTCCAGCGCTCCTCCGCGTTTCGTTCGACTCGCACCTCGGCGCGAAGCGCTGCCGAAATCTCAGGGGCCAGCGCCTTTAACACAGGTAGCGCCTCCAGGTTCGGCGCCGAAACAGTCGCATTCGCGCGGATCGTACCATCCGCGGCTAGACTCGCCTGACCCCGCAGCCGCGCGGAGGCCTGATTCATACGAAGATCCTCGACGCGTATCGAACCATCGCCGGGCACGCGTATCGCAAGCTTTATTTTCGGCAATTCGATCGCGTCATAACGCGCATCGCGTATCTCGCTGACAAGCTCTAGCGTATCGGCGCCCTTGGGCCACATAAGACGACCATCGATTCGAGCCGCCAGCGAATCGGGCTCCGGTCCGCTGGCATGCCCCAGCTCGATACGATAGTCGAGATTCGAGAACGGCCCCTTAGCCGTGATCTCGAGATCGGTCGGTGTCTTTAGCCACCTAGCTTCTATGCCGAGCGTCGACAGGGTTTCGCGAGACAGACCCCGAACCAGAAGCCGCGCATCCAGCGCTTTTTTATCGGAGCCGAGCTGCAACTCACCGAACAGCGCCGCTGCGGCAATCGGGTCCGAGTCCGGTGCGAGCGTCTCGAGGTCCTCTTGGGTGGTAAACCGCGCAACAGAGCGTCCGCCGTTTAATAGATTGCCAATCAGCTGTTCGACTCGAATCTTGATCGATACATGATTGCCTAACTCGATCTTGAACCGGCCGCACGTAGAGGCATTATCAAAAAGCAACGCGCGCCGTTCGCCCAACCGCGCCGTCAGGCGAGCCTGACTCACGCATACGCGCTCCACGACGATGGCTGAAGGAAAGCTTTTATCCGTTATGATGGTCTCTTCGTTTTCGTCGGAGGCAGCGGGCAAAGCGTCGAAGAGGCCGCCTTGTTGGGTATCGATTTGACCCAACTCGAGATCGAAACCCTCGATACTTGCTGCTTTTATCCGCACGACTCCCGACAGTAAGGCCAACGGGTCAAATCGTATCGATGCCCATTCAATCCTCCCAACCCGATTGCCGCGCTGGTCCCGCAAGACAACACCCGTGAGCTCGATCTCGCGCACCGAGAGCAGGCGCAGGTCCTGGGCCTCCAACTTGCCGCGAAGCTCGGACTGCACCAACGAAAGCAGCTCTTCGCGCAGGTTCGCCCGCACGGGTTCGAGCCGTAGCGCTCCCAACGCCAGCAGCGCCACGGCGAGTAGCGCGAGAGCCATAAACGTCGCCGCTTTTAGCACGGACCGCATTAGAAAGACTCGCCGATGGTCAAGTGCATGGCGGACGGCGCCACGCCGATTGTGATAGGTTCTTGCTCGACGCCCGCGCGCTGCAGTCCAGGAATCCGCCAGGCGGCATCCAGTCGGATAGCGCCGATGATGGAGTAGTAACGCAGCCCGAGTCCGGCCGCCGTGTTGAGATGGGAGAACCGTATCGCGGTGCCGCGGGATACGTCGCCGACGTCGCCGAACAAGGTCACGCCGAAGTCGCCGCCCAGTGGCACGCGCAGTTCGAGCGATCCCTCCCAACGACGAATCCCTCCGTCAATTCCGTCGCCCAGCTCGCCAGCGTAAACACCGCGATTGCTATAGGCGCCACCGCCGCGTAATCGATAACTCTGAGGGCCAAGCGCCTTGGAGGTGGGATCCAAATCAGCGCTGTCGAGCACGAAGAGAGCGCCGATCGAGAAGCGTGCCGCTAACACCAGGCCCCAAAACACGGGAACATATCCACGTAAGTCGGGGATGATGCGCACGTAGTTCCATGAGCCGTAGCCTCCCAAACGCAATGCTTCGTGGATTGTGATCGCCGCATACAGGCCGCTGCTCGGTCGTCGCGAATCATCCCTCAGATCCAGGCGAAGCAGCTGCTCGATAAAAGGCAGCCTATAGCTCGAAACCGTGTCGGGAACCATGTTATCGACGATTTCGTAGAGGTCGTGTTGTATTGCCACTTGCGCTTGCAGCCGCTGTATAAAGAACGAGCGTCGAAGGCCGAGCTTAAGCGCCAGGTTGTGACGAAAGAATCCATAGTATGCATCGGGACCGAAGTCCCATTCGTTTTCGGAGAACGACACGGTGCGGGCTTCAAACGTAGCCGGTTGCTCTAATGAAAGGCTGAGCAGGTTGCCGAGCACCGGCCCCCCGGAGGGCACCTTGGGGAAGTCGTCGAGCATGATTAACCGAGGTCGCTCCTCGATACGTAGTCTGCGCAACCCGCCGAGAAAATTCCGGTGCTCATAAGCGAATCGCAGGTGAAGATCCCACTCGGGTTCGTAGATTGGTTCGTCCGACGTCGTTCGCCGCAGAATCCCGCTCATCACACCGAACCCAGCGCTGGGGCGCACCAATCGACCCAGCCGCGCCAGGATCGTAATGTCTACCACCCTGCCTCGGGCTGCATAGTGCTTTACGATTTTCACCGAAGAGAAGACGCCGAGCGCAAAAACCGCCCGCTGGGCATCGTCCAGAACGTCGTCGCTGTACGGCGCTCCTTTGGTTATGTCGGCGGCCTGGATCACCAGGTTCGTCGGTATCCCTTCCATCTCGTTTACGCTAACGTCGCCGAATACGCACTCGAGTCCCGGTTCGACCCGATACTCGACGCGCGCGCTGCGCAGACCACGATCGATCAGCACTTTACCTACAATCTTGGCACGCGCGTACGAGGCGTTGCGCAAGAGGCTCGTGAGACGGTCTTTATCTGCTCTATAAACCGCTTCGTCGAAGCGCTGTCCGACCTCGAGCTCGATCTGGCTTTGCAGCTGATCTATCAGCTCAACAGAGAGGGGTGAATCGAAAGCGAGCTTGACGCGCTCGACTATAACCGGTTGACCTTCTTCGATCTGTACGACCAAGCGCAGCTCGCAGTCGTTACCCTCAGGGCATTCGGGTGAGTCGACGGGCTGGTCGCCGAGATACGCTCGGATCTGCTTGATCGAGCTGCCGTAGTAGCCCCGCGCCTCGTACCAACGCTGGATGCGTTCGCGATCCACCTCGACGATCGCCGGGTCGTAAACCGGCCAGTCCGACCACGGAAAGGTCCACAGCGCAAGGCTGGGAGGCGAGCTGTCAAACGGCGGGTTACCGCATTCGGGAGAAGACAAACTAAGACGCAAGGTCACGGTTTCACGTTCACGCGTGGCCAAGCAGGACGCGATCGCCTCTGAATCCATCTGCTCCACCCCGACCCACTCGATCTTCTCAACGCCGTACTGCCGTTTGGGTATCGACGCGCAGCCGAGCAAACAGACCAGGGCCAGCACGAAAATACTCTGTAATCGTTCACGGGGGTATTGCCGTTGGGTTACGACGGCGGCCAATTCATCCGGTAATGCCGGCTTTCGTCCTCGGTCCGGCTCGTCATGTACAAGCAGTACATTCCTCGCCGGACCTGCGGGCGCGCTCGATTTTACGGGCGAATTGGCCGCCGAACTTTCGGGGGCGTGAACGGTTACAATACTCTTTCGTACGGCGAATATCGCGCGACCTTCGCGTCTCCGAAGCCGCGCTACTTTGGATCCGGCGTCCGCGAAAGTCTCATCTGTCATCATGAAGAAATGACAGCGGCTTCTATATGGGTTTGATCGATCCAACCACTCAAAAAGTGGTGGCGAAGCGCCTCGAACTGTCATTTCGAGGAGCCAAAGGCGACGAGAAATCTCGGTTTTGAGATTTCTCGCTTTACTCGAAATGACATGTCTACCACGGCTTTTTGAGAACTTACTTTTCGCGGAGCGCGGCAGTATAACGGATCGGTTGGGGAGACGGTTTTAAAGTCCGTGATCGTTGTCGTTTCGCGCGCTTCTATCGTTTCTATGAAGAACCGATAGCGGGCTCCGAGGGCGAAGTCGATGAGGTTTTCGCGAAGCAAGGCGCTAGATCCGCAGGCCTAACCTTTGCTCTCGGAGATACCGACCGTTGTCTTGGCCACCACTTTCACGCCTTGTATAGTCCCTTCCACCGCACGCCGGACCCGCCGGCCTGCCGATTCGCTGATATTGCTAGCCGCGTCGATAGCCCCCGTTGCAGCGGACGAAGCGGCCTCTTCGACATTGAGCGTGGTGTCCTTTGCCACCTTGATCGCACCCTCTACTGCACCGACCGCGGCTGCCGTGATGTCCACTCCTATGGCGGAAGCCTCGCGGACAGCTCCGGCTGCGGTACGTGATATGGCGACTAGTGTCTCTCCACCCGCTTCGGATGTACCGCGCACGATACCGATGACTGCACCCTTTGCCGCGTTTCCAACAGAGGCCGCTACATCGGAAGCCGCCTTGACGGTCTGGCTTATGCTACTCGCGGCAGTCTGGGCAGTAATTCCTACCATATTGCCCACGGCACGAATCGAGCCCTGCGCCGCTCCGACCACGAGATTGATCGCCGATTCGGTTGTTTTGCCGATCTCGGCCAGCGTTTTCTGTACGATCCCCGCCACTGCCTCGACAACGGCTTCTGTCACCTCGCCCGTGCCGCGTACAGTTCCGGCCACTTCTTCCGTAACACGCTCAGTGATATTCGTATTAATCTTCTTTTCATTCATAGCTCTCTCTCTTTCTTTCTGAAGCTGACGAAACCATCGCCAAATACTAGTGCCGTGACCAAAAAGCTTCGATCCGTTTGCGGCGGTCTTCGGCGCCGATCTCGGCCGCACTCCTCCTCGAATATGCGCTGCATGTCCTTCGTCGTCGCGCGGCCGACCTCGACGCCGAATGCTCGCCGGTACTGGCTGAAAACTTTACGGTCACGACACTCGTTGATACCTTGTCGATTCTCTGCAGGATTCGGTTGGTACCGTTTACTTACGCTTGGAGCTGTTTCACGTGGTAGATTTGAGACTGCTTTACCGAAATAAACGTAGATAAATTCTTTAAGTCGTACTCGAATTCGAATTTTAAGCATTTCTAACATGTGTTTGTCTCTGATGGCACGTCGCTTCCCTGGCTGCGTTAGCGCACTTTATTCCCGAGGCCCACCAAGGAACCAGGAGACTGCTGAGCACCTGGTCGAATGCATCATTCATGCCAACAGTAACGAACAAAAGATATAGTGATTACACTATAAAAGGTTGCGGGAAGAGTAACTAGATCTATCAAAATGATGTGCGGACAAAACGTTTCCCTTGAGTTCTTAGCGAGCGTTCTTGCGGGTATCGGCGGCGAAAACAGTCATGAGAATGATTTTGAGATCAGAAAAGAAGGTCCAGTTGCGAATATAGCTGAGATCAAATTCCACGCGTTTTCGCATTTTTTCCACGGTGCCGGTCTCGCCGCGCCAGCCGTTGACCTGGGCCCAGCCCGTAATGCCGGGCTTTACCTTATGACGTAGCATAAAACCTTGGATGAGCGCACGGTACTGCTCGTTATGTGCTACCGCGTGGGGACGCGGCCCGACAATAGACATGACACCGGTAATTACGAGAAAAAACCGCGGCAGCTTATCGAGCGAAGTACGCCTTAAGAAGGCTCCGAACTTAGTGATACGCGGGTCATTCTTGCACGCCTGCTGTACGCAATCGTCCTCATCGGACGTCGTCATCGTACGGAACTTAAATATCTCGAATTGTTTCCCGAAAAGACAGTAACGGCGCTGTCGGAATAAGACGCTGCCCTTAGAAGTGAGCATGATCGTAACGGCTATCAACAACATCGGAATCGCGATGACGATCAGGATGTCGCTACCCAATACGACGTCCTCGACCCGCTTGATCCAGCCGTTTACGCCGAGAAAAGGGCTTTCAAAAATACTCACCAGCTGCGGTTTGCCGCGCATTGCACGCTGCTCTTTCAGCGCGTCAGAACCGCCATATTCGTAGGCCAAATAGACCGACGCGGTGGTATCGCTCAACCTCTTAATAAGCTCGTTGATACGAGGCTCAGCCTTTAGGGGTAGCGCGATATAAACCAGGTCAAAATACTCCCGCGGTGTACGAGGTTAACAATCCAAGCGCCCACAACACGATTAGAATGACGGCGATCGTCCATAACATACGCTCCTCCTTATCGGCTTGACAAGAGGGGCCCAAGAAGCAGCGCGACGTATCGCGCTTGGCTCCTGGGCCACTTTGCCGGTCCGGGACTATTTCAGGTGAAGCTTGTCGAGCTTCGCCTTAATCGCTTCCTCAGTATCGCCGAACTTCTCCTGGATAACCCCGTAGAGCTTGTCCGCGGAGCCTTCAGCTTTCTTGAAGTCGTCGTCCGTGAGCTCGCCCCAGATCTTCTTCGTACTTACCTTGATCTGATCCCGCTTGCCTTTCACTTGATCCTGGTTCATGCGATCGCCCTTTGCAGCCTACGGGTTGGATGTGTGCAAGTCGTCACGTTTGTCACGTTCGATGATGATCTCGACGCGGCGGTTGTTGGCGCGACCCTCGGCGTTGTCGTTATTAGCGATTGGGTTGCCCTCGCCAAGCCCACGGGCCTTTATCAGATCGGCTTCGTAGCCGCGCTGCACGATATAGTTGCGAACCGAGTCGGCCCGACGCTGCGACAAGTCCATGTTGTAGCTATTGGAGCCCTGTGAGTCGGTATGCCCCTCGACGATGATGTGACGCTCGCGAGTCGAGAGCAGCACATCGGACACCTGGTCGAGTCGCGACCGCGCCTCTGGCAACAAGGCCGACTGGTTGGAGGCGAAAAGCACGCTGCCCGAGAGCGTGATGACCATTCCGCGGGGCTCTTCCTTGACCTCCGCCAACTTCAGACATCCTGATCTGGACAAATCGCCGAAGAAGCCTTTCGCGAAGGGAAGACCCATAAAAACAGGAGTTTCTCCTGTTTTTATG
>JAFGIB010000223.1 GCA_016929805.1 Deltaproteobacteria bacterium
ATTCCACGAATAAAATGCTTGCGATAATACCGTACGTCCGTTGTCGTCTGATAAGCGCGGGACAAGCCCGCGCGCTACGGCGTTTTCTTGTTCGTCGACTAATTTTGGTTAATGCCTATGGGTCCTCATCGTGGTTGCGCAGCTTATCCCTTCCCGCGGCGACGCGAGTCAAGGAGATGATACCGAACTAAGCACCCGCATTAAGCTATTTAATGAAACTATCCCCGCAGTCGTCGCGGCGCGTGAAAACGAGGGAAGGCACATCCTTCTGGTGGATATGTATTCCCTTTTTAACCCAAATAAAGCTTCCTTATTGGAAGATCAATGGCACGCGAATCTTGCCGGATATGAGCTCATAGCGGATCAATGGTACGCGGCCATTCAGTCGCTATTATAAATTGTATATCTGTTAACCAAATCGTATTATCTATTCGTCGACGAACCAAAGCATCAAAAGACAAAGTGCCACCATGAGGTTTTTTTACAGTCGTTCACGCCGACTGTCCAACCGAATCCTGGACGGCTTCACCGATCTGTGTACCTCAACGTTGCAAAAAACGTCGAGCGGAAACGCGAAAAAAGCGATTAAATAAAGGCGCGCAAAACTTTTCTTGGACCGCAGCTTAGGACTCTCCGCAGAATAAACGATCCGGTTGCGAGCGCGTGGGCGAGTGCGCTTACGGCTTTCGTCCTCGGAAATATCCTCGAAATAGCGCTGCTATTGCCGCGGTTTTTTCTGCGGGCGCGCTCGCGACTGCGCTCCGCGTACACAACCGGTCGTGGCGAGTTTGTTTTGACCGGCCTCCTTAGTTCGAGCTATTTTTCGCGAGCAAAGTGCTTTACACCGACGGATTTTTTGCAACGTTAAGGTAGATACAACGCGGAAAGCGTCCAGGAAAACGCCCTTGTTGCTTCCAACTCGTATTCTGATGAGCACCTTGCGAGGAGACGATCGACAAGCGACGATAGTCGCGGGCGTCAATAACAAAAATCTCAACGGACACACCGCCACGCGCTCTTTGATCGGCATCGACAAAAGCAGCGGCATTGTCGTTGAAAATCTCACCATCCACGATCTAAAATCTGTATACGATACCCTAAAGAGGCCTTCATGACTCGAGTTCGAACGTATTTGATTGGAATATCTATCAGTTGTTTTTTTGCAGCTTGCAGCGCCGATGGTGGCGGCGGAAACACTTCCGTGCCAGTTGGCGGCTCAAGCGGTTCGACTGTTATCGCGACCGGCGGCGCTGTATCCACAGGCGGTTCGACCGTTATCGCGACGGGCGGAACGAGCGGCGGTAACAGCGGCGGAACCGGAGGCATTGTCACCCAGCCCTCGGGCGGAACAAACGGCACGGCGTCGGGTGGCACGGAATCGGTCATCGAACCAATCGAAGCGGGACCTGATGGCGAGTGGATGAGCGATGAAGGCGGCAGTAGTGACGCGGGAATCGGCGAAGGCGGCGATTACGATGCCGGCACGACCGTCGGCGACGGTCGGCCTTGCCACTCCTCGGTTGACTGGACGTCCAAACCGGACGACATCTGGATCTCTCCGAGTGGACGCGACGAAAACCCGGGAACGGAGGCGAGCCCAAAGCAGCACCTGTCGGCCGCAATAGCGGCCTGGACAGCCGGTAAGACCATCTGGGTCATGCCCGGCACCTACTCGCACAGTTCGAAGTTTAGTCTGTCCACGAACGCGACCTCGGGGGCGCCGTTGCGGATCTCGGGTGTGACCGGCGGCGACAAGCCGGTATTTGATTTTTCCGGCGAGCCCAGGGCGACTTTCAACAACGGCGAGCGCGGGTTCGAAATCTCGGGATCGTACATTCATATGCGTTACCTCGAGGTCAAGAAGGCCGCGGACAACTGCCTATACGTCACGGGCGCCAACAACACGCTTGAATGGCTCGTCGTGCACGAATGCCAGGATACGGGAATACAGCTTTCGAACGGCGCCGCGAGCAATCAGGTCCTCAACGTCGATTCGTATCTCAATGCGGATGCGAGCGGAGAAAACGCGGACGGGTTCGCTCCCAAGCTGTCGATCGGTCAGAACAACTATTTCTGCGGCACGCGCTCATACCAGAACGCTGATGATGGCTACGATTGCTGGGCATCCGGCAATCAATCGCCCGTAAAATTCGAGTATTGCTGGGCGTTTGGTCATCCGGGCCCCACGGCCACGGCAAATGGGGACGGAAACGGATTCAAGTTGGGTAGCCCCGCGCTTAGCGCGTCGGGAGGTAACGCTCCCCACGAGCTTATCGATTGCTTTGCATTTCACAACCGCAGCGCGGGATTCACCGCAAACGGAAACAGCTCCGGCCAGATCACGTGCACGAACTGCGGCGTCTGGGATAACGGCACCGACTGGTCAGCGGGCAGCGGCGGCCAAACCCCGCAGCACACGGGTGACATCACAAACCTCGACGTCAGTGTCGACGAGGCCATGAACGCCCCCCGCGACGTGAGGGGCAACCTCCCTGACATCACGAAACTCGTACGTTCTCAAAAAGCCGCGGCGGGTGGATGAAAGCACCGCGACGTCGTACGTGCGAGTGGGCCCCCCGGATGAATCCGAGCTTTCTTCTGATGGGAGCTGTAGTTCATTAAAACGACGGTCACCTGGACTCGCTCGCCATGTTCGAGACGGTTGAGAGAGGCGCGCTCATTCGTACCTGGATCGCTCATGTCCCATGGTGGACGCCCGCCTAGAGCACGGACCACCGCTTCCGGAGCGAGGGCCGGTTCTTCCGGAGTTAGAGCGTGTTTAATAAGTTCCTCCGCTCGTCTTTCGGGCGGGACGGCCCAATCTGCGGCGTCGCTCGCTCCTCGAAATAGCGCTG
>JAFGIB010000224.1 GCA_016929805.1 Deltaproteobacteria bacterium
ATTTCGAGGATTTCGCGATTGAGGAAATGTGACAATCCGCCCAATATGGGATGAAAAAAGTGAAGTTATTTTTGCGCGAGCCCTTAGATGATTAAAGCCCGTCAGCTAAATCCCAAGCGGCTTTCGCGCCCTCTTCGGTCGCCTCGATGATGCGACGCACGGCCAAAGCATCTCCGACCACGCGATACCTGATGCCGCTCGAGTTCAGGAACGCCTTCAACGCGTCTCTCGGTTTCATTCCCACGGCCAAGACCACCTGATCGAAATCGGTAAAGCGCTCCGTTTCATTATTGCTGATAAGCGTGACCGCATCGACCTCGACGGCCTTAAGCGCGCAGCCGAAGCGCAGCCGAGCGCTTTTTTCCGTCAAGTATTTGTGTAACGTGTATCCGTGCGCCGAGATCTTCGCAACCGGTGAGCTCGCGAGCTGTTCGATCAGAGTCACGGCGCAGCCGCGCTCGGCCAAGAAACAGGCGGTCTCCATCCCTATCAAGCCGCCTCCGACAACCAAGGCGCGTTTGCCCGGCTGAACCTTCTCGCCTAAAACCTGCCAGGCGTCAACCACAAGAGGAAGCTCGACTCCGGCGATTTCGGGCGTGATCTTCTCGCCTCCCGTGGCGAGGATGACCGCATCGGGTTTTCCCTCTGCGAGCAGCGCCTCGGTAACGGTTACGCCGGTTTGAATCTCGACCCCGGACTGCTGCACCTGCCGAATTAGCCATTGAATCCAGTCGAGATAGACCTTTTTGTAAGGCGCCTTGCAAGCGTAGAGTATATTGCCCCCGGCCTGCTGTTCCCTTTCGAAAAGCCTGACGTCGTGTCCCAGCCGTTTGGCCTCAAAAGCCGCGGTCAAGCCCGCCGGCCCCGAGCCGACGACCCAAACACGAAGCCCGGTGTTGCTCGGCGCCCGGGGATAGATCAGCTCCTGCCCGGTTTCCGGGTTGATGGCACAACGGATCGATTTGCCCTCGAACATCTCGCGCTCGATGCACCCTTGGTTGCAGGCGATACAGAGGCGAATATCCCTCGCGTTACCCGCGAGAGCTTTATTCAGGAAATCCGGATCGCACAAGTGCTGGCGGCCGAAGGAGACCATGTCCGCCTGTCCGCGGGCGATCGCCTGATCGGCCTGTTCAGGGTCGCAATACCTGCCTACCGCGATCACCTTTACCGGCACCGCCTGCTTGATCTTTTCGGCTCGCCAAAGATTGAACCCGGGCGTGAATTGGAACGAAGCCGAGGTAATCGACGCGGGACTTCCATGAGTGCCGACCGAGGCGTGAACCATATCGACGCCCGCGGCAACCATCTGGGGTAGAACCGTCAAAAGCTCATCTACGGTATAGCCGTGCTTGATATACTCTTCCGCGGATAGCCTCAGTAAAACCGGGAAATCATCGCCGACGCGCTTTCTCACCTCGCGCACCACCTCGAGCACGAAGCGCGCCCGGTTCTCCAATACGCCTCCGTACTCATCTCGGCGTTGATTCGAGATCTTCGATAGAAACTGCGTTAATAGATAACCATGAGCCGCGTGGATCTCCACCGCGTCGAAACCCGCTGCTTGAGCCCGCGCCGCGGCTGAACCGAAAGCGTCGACGAGCATCCGGATGTCCTCAAGAGACATCTCTTTCGGGGCTCTTCCGAAAACCATGCTGGCAACGGCGGAAGGACCGATAGCATAACCCTTACGAAGCAAGTAAAGGCTTTCCCGCCCCGCGTGGTGTAGCTGCATCGCGGCCTTACCGCCGAATAGGCGCATGGTCTCCGCCAGCTCTTTCAGCCCGGGAATAAAACGGTCATCCCACGCGCCGAGCTCAAAAGGGTTGACGACGCCGTGCGGGTGAACCGCGGTGATTTCAGAGATCAAAAGGCCCGCGCCGCTTGAAGCCCGTCGTTTCATATAGCTCAACAACGCGTCGCTTAAGCTACCGTCCCGATGACACAAGCGGGTTCCCATCGGCGGCAGGACCACTCGGTTGGGGATCTCGAGCTTTCGAATCGTGATTGGTGCTAATAATGCGTTCAGGTTACTCATACCATCTCCTTGAGAGATCAAACGCGATGAGCTCTACCAGCGATAGCGGATCTTTCGGTGAAAATCCACGTCACGGCGTTCTTTTTTTGGCCGAACTCGGAACTGACAAAGTCGTTTCAAACAGCGTGACGAGAGAGCGCGAGACGAGATAAGATCGATCGATTGCTAGGCGGCTATCGAATAGTGCGTGGCTATCAAAGTCGAAACCGTCTCAAAAACCGATCCGGGCTCGAGCTTAGTCGCGGAATCGCTATGAGTGATCGCAAACGTTCGAAACGCGGCGATAGTAGTAAGACCGCGATGTGGTTTCTAGGTCCCAAGGCCGAAAACTCCGACTTAGGGCTCGCGCAGAAATTACTAGCCCTCGGATGACATGTTGATAACCGAGCACACGCGGCGCGACCACGCGACCTGGCAGGAGAAGCTGGTCCAACAAATTTCGGTCGATCCCCATAACATGGGTTATATTCCCTATCCCTGCGGAGTCGTCGCGTTCCGGGACGATCGAACGCGACGGTTTATCGCTCAAAACGCCCCCTAGATCACCGCCATTGGAGATGTCAGACAAGAGTGGCGCGATCCACCCACTACCCTCGGGCCTTTTGTCCTGGAAGGATCCAGGCTGGGGGGTTTTTTGCAACGTTACGGTATAGTCGCGGCTCAACCACCTTGCCCCACGCGCGCTGACCGACAAGGCGCGCGAAATCCTTTTTCAAAAATACCTGCTATCGTCTTTGAATCGGGACCGTCTCAACGGGTGGGAGACTCTCCTACGTCGGCTAAGGCGGCTTGTTTTACCGCCGGCTGGCGGCGCTGTATTCAAAGCCATCTTCCCGGTTTCTATTGCAGAATGGTCGCGGTTAGAGTTAAATGAACCGCTATGGGAAAAAACACAAGACTGCTTTTTTTAGGTTTTTTATTAGCCGCGCTTTTTGTCTTTGCAAATACGCGCGTGTCGGCGCAGTCCGATGATCAGATCGCGCGCTCTGCTTTTCGCCTTGGAAACGCCCACTACGAAAACGGCGAGTTTATCGAAGCCGCCAAGGAATTCGAAAAGGCCTATAAGTATTCGGGTAAGGCGCAGCTTCTTTACAATCTCTATCTGGCTTATCGAGACGCGAATCTGCCGGAAAAGGCCGCTGACGCCTTACGTCGTTACCTAAAAGAGTCTGAAGAGGTTCCCAATCGCGAGCAAATCGAGGCAAAATTGCGAGCGTTGGAAAGGGGGCTGGAAGAAAAGAAGCTCGAGGAAAAGCGGAAAGAAGAGCAGAAACCGGCACAAGTCCCGGCAAATATCGTGAAACCGGAAAAGCAAGCGGTTGAGCCGACTGAAGTCGAGCCTATCGCGGAAGAACCGGTCGTTGTCGTGCCGCCCGAGGAAGGTCGAACGGAGAGCGAGACCGGCGCCGAGGAAGAAGCGGAAGAAAGCTATATCCCCCTTATCTCATATATTATGATTGGCGCCGGGGGAGGCATGGTCATCGGTTCGCTTGTCACGGCCATCGCCACCTCGTCCGCCCAAAGCGAGCTCGAAGACGAGTGCCCGGATAAAATCTGCCCGGCCGGTGCGAATATTAACGATCTGAAATCGACCAAGGATACCGGTGAAACCTTGGCCGTGGTTACGGATATTCTCTTATTCGGCGGAATCGCGATTGCGGGCGGGGGGTTGGCGCTCTTGTTGCTGGCCGGTAGGGGCGAGGAATCATCCGGCTCGCCCGTAGCGAGCGGAATCGGTTGTTCGACAACCGGCTGTAACGCCTCGGTGAAGGTCAGTTTTTAGTTGTCTAAGGTTGAGTCGCACTCGTAGCAGATACGAAAAGTAAAGGCGGGCCGTGACGCCCGTCACGAGTATGCCGTCAGTCGCTACAGTCGGCGACTGTAACGGATTGAAATCCCAAAAGCCCGCGTTGGTACAGAGCCTGCATCACCAACATCGAGCGAAAAATCGCCACGAGTTGAAAGGTGCTTAGATGCAAAAAGCGGATTTATACCAAACCCGCATTGGGCCGCGCGAGCGGCTAGCCTTGAATGGCGCCGAATCGCTGGGAGACGCGGACCTTATCGCCGTACTGCTCGGAACCGGATCGGCGTCTGAACCGGTAGCGATCCTAGCCGCGAAATTGCTTGAGGCTGCGGGGGGGTTGGAGAGACTGCATAATCTCGGCGTGGGCACGATGTCACAGCAGACCGGTATCGGTCTAAGCAAGGCGTGTCGGTTACAGGCGGCTATCGAAATTGGCAAACGGATAGCTTCCAGACCCTATCAACGCGGAAAAGCGGTCACGTGCAGCAAGGACGTTGACCACGCCATGCGACCAAGACTCGCAAAGGCAACACGCGAACATTTTTGGGCTATCGCTTTGGACACCAAAAGTCGACCGATCGCCGAAATCGAAATCGCCGTTGGTGGCTTAAGCTCTTGCACGATTAAACCGGCGGATATTTTCAGGGCTGTTTTACGCGAATTGTCGTCAAAAATAGTGGTGGTTCACAACCATCCAAGCGGCGAGCCGACACCGAGCACGGAAGATGTCACATTTACCAGACGGCTAAAACAAGCCGGCGAGGTTATCGGAATTCAACTGGTAGACCACATTATTATCGCCGAACAAGGCTATTTCAGTTTTTTGGATTCCGGCTTATTCGATAATTTATAGGGGATCGACGCCAAAAATCGCGCCTCATAGCGACCACAACGCCGCGTTAATTAAGGGCTGGTTGCGCAATTTTTGCTAAAAGATCGCCTTTTTCGCGTGCTCGGCGCGAGAACCTCCGGTCGAACATCGGCTTGACACGTATATGGTCACATGCTTTTATTCCGTTTCTATCAAAAGGCTCCGTAGGAGAGTCCCGTGAAACGAACATTTCAACCCCATCGCACCCGCCGTCTCCGAACCCACGGATTTCGTGCACGCATGAAGACGGCAAAAGGACGACTGATCATCAACAACCGACGCCGTAAAGGCCGACTTCGTCTCGCTGTTTCTGTTTACAAGAAGTAACTCAAGTTGAAAATAGCTTCCGCCTTATCCGCGATGCAGTTAGTCTACATCGGGAGCGTCGCGGTTAGTCAATAGTTATAAGAACCCCTACTTTCGGGGCGTAGAATGCCCCAACAACAACCTCAACATACCAACTCCCCTCATAGAAACGCCTTTAGGCGAATTGATCGCGTTCGTCGACGGTGTGACTTCCTACGTATCCAGCGGTGTGGCCAAAAAGTTTACACCGCGCACTTTATCCTGCTTATTCAGGCGAACCGGGAGCGAAGGCGGCTTGGAATTACGGTTACCAAGCATGTAAGCAACTCAGTTGGAAGAAATCGAGTCAAGAGAGTGTTGCGCGAGGTATTTCGCATCAACCCGAGGCTTTTCCCGGAAATGAGCGATGTGGTCGTAATCGCTCGTTCAGGAGCAGAAAGACTCAACTACGGCAACGTATATGAAGAACTCGAAAAAGCGAGCGGAGCGTTAGAACGAGCCGCTAGAGTGAGCCGCGAGTGTACGGCAATCGATATCCAAAAAGAACCTTCGAATTCGGGTAGCGCGAAAAAATGATCGCTCGAATTATGCTTCTGCTGATTCGCGTCTACCAGTGGACATTGTCGCCGCTCTTAGGCAGAGCATGCCGATTTGAGCCCACGTGCTCGCGCTATACCGCCATGTGTATCGAACGGTTTGGAGCCGTGCGCGGAAGTTGGCTAGGGATGCGAAGGGTATTGCGCTGTCACCCGTTCCACCCCGGGGGTTACGACCCTCCACCTGAATTCCCCTCTAGCCCGAGCGAGCGAGCCTAATGCAAGGAAACTCGCGCTTACTTTACTACCTCGCGATTACGGTCATCGCCGTGGCGGCGGCTTTTTGGCTCGCGCCTCAACCTAAAGCGGAAAAGGGGAAAGAAGGCGATAAAAAATCGTCGGTCACCCAACAAAAGGCCGAGGGCAAGGATGCTGTTAAACCGAAAACGGTCGAGTGGAAAACCGAAGCCGAGCAACATGCTAAGGCGATTTTGCGTCTCAAACAACAACGCACGGCTAGAATCGAGACTGAGCTGTTCGTAGCTACCGTTTCGAACCTCAACGCGGGCTTTACGAGCTTCAAACTCAAGGGACAACGGTATCGGGATAAAGACGGCAAGCCGATCGACATCGTCACCACGGACAAGGAACGCTACTTGCCCTTGGCAGTTCAGCTTGAGGATGTTGACGAAAACGCACCGGCGATCGATCCCGATGCGTTATGGAAGGTCGAGCGTTTGTCGGAGAGGGGAATTCGTCTAAGCTGGAGCGACAACGCGTTAGCCGTCGCGCGAAAGCTCGAGGCTACCGACGGTCCCTATCAAGTCTGGGTGACGACGACCATCGCGAATCGAGGCGAAAAAACCCGCCGGCTCGCCCACGCCATCAGCTCGCATCACTACGTCGAGAGTAAAAGTGAAAAAGCGACAATACCGTTTTTGCCGATTCGTTCGCCCTACGTCAGCAACGGCCTGTGCCGCTATGCTTTAGCGGGTAAGGCACAACAGGGCCAGGATAATACTGAATATGAATTAGAGCGGTTTGACAGAAAAACGCTGCTTACTCCCCACGTGCTAAAAGGGCCTGTCGCCTTTACCGGCGTTGAAAGCGTCTACTTTCTCAGCGCGGTCGCGCCGCATCCGGGTCCCGGCCCGAAAGAGGCCGAAGCGTGTTTGCTCAAGTCGTCGCAGCGCGGAGTCGATTCCGACGGCGATCCACTAGGCAGCCTCTTCTCGTCCGAGTTGAGATACCGAGCCGTAACCCTCGCCCCCGGCCAATCCAAAAGCTATCGCGCGCTCGCCTATCTCGGCCCGAAGATGCCCGCGGACCTCTCGAAAGCCGGCCACTCGTTTATCAAATCTATTGATCTAGGCTTCTTTTCGCTGATCAGCGAGGGCCTCACCTGGCTGCTGCGCATCATCAACAACCTGGTCGGCAACTGGGGAGTCTCCATCATTCTGCTGACTCTACTGGTTAAGATCGTGCTGTATCCGCTGACCGCCAAGAGTTTTCAGTCGATGGCAAAAATGCGCGTTCTCAAACCTGAGATGGACCGCATTAATGAACTATACAAAGAGGACCGCGAAAAAAAAGGCGCGGCTCTTATGGAGCTGTACCGCCAGCACAAGATCAATCCGCTGGGAGGTTGCTTGCCGATGTTGCTGCAGCTTCCGATTTGGTTCGCCTTGTACGCCTCGCTATCGACCAACATCGAGCTGTTCAACGCGCCGTTTACGCTTTGGTGGCAAGATCTCTCTTCGCCTGATCCCTATTACGTCCTTCCCGTCGCTCTCGGCGTATTGATGTTCGTGCAACAGAAGATGACGCCGTCAACCGCCATGGACCCGGTGCAGGCGAAGATGATGTTGTACCTGATGCCAGCGATGATGATGAGCTTTATGCTCTTTTTACCCGCGGGATTGTGTATTTATATCCTGACGAACTCGGCGATGAGCATCGGGCAACAACGCCTGATCGAGCATCGGCTCAAGCATGTCTCGGCGGCCCACGCCGCTCCGGTTCAAGAAGTTAAGGCGCAGCGAGCCGAGACGGACTCGGATTCATCCGCCGACAAGCAATCTGTCAGCGTCATTAGAGTCATTCCCAACAAATCCAAACGGAGGACACGCCGTGGACGAAAATAAACGATCGCCTGAGATGGATGGCGCCTTATTGATCGACAACGATGCGGCATCTGAGACCAAAAGCAGCTACTCCGAGGTCCCCTTACAGGAGGACGGTAAAGCCGAGCTCGCGTGCGAAATGCTGATCGAAATACTGGCGCACATGGATCTTCAGGCGGAAGTAACCATCCGCGAAAATGCCGAGGAAGTCGTGCTCGACATCAAGGCCGATGACGTCGGCCGAATCATCGGTAAGAAAGGGCAGACTCTCGACGCGCTTCAATTTGTGATCAACAAAATCGTCAATCGATTCCCGGAGGGGCGGCGTCATATCTTGATCGATTGCGGCGACTATCGGGAACGTCGCGAAAACGGTCTCGCGTCGATGGCGCGACGAGAGGCCAAACGCGCGATGCAGCAGAGCCGCATCATCACGCTCGAACCCATGTCGCCCCGAGACCGCCGCGTGATTCACCTCTCGTTAGCCAAGTTTCCTGGAGTTTCGACCCGTTCAGACGGGTCGGGTCTCGATCGCCGCGTGCGCATTATTCCGTCCCGCCGCGGACCCCGAGGCGGGGGCCGCTTCTCTAGAAACCGAGAAGAATAGTCGCGATTGGTTCGCCCCTCACATCGACCTACGAGGGGCCGATGCACGGCCACGACGGAGCGACCGATTGGCTGCGCTTGGCGTTGAGCGTTACGCGGGCTTGTCCTACTTGTCTCTTATGCGACTAAAAAAATTCGAAATGATGGCCGCGCACTCTTCCCGCAAAACGCCTGCAATAGGCTCGAAACGGTGGTTGAGACGACCGTCGGAACCGATTTGATAGAGCGTACTTAGCGCGCCCGCCTTGGGGTCGTCGCACCCGTAAACCACTCGACTCACCCGGCTGTTGACAAAAGCGCCCGCGCACATCGGGCAAGGCTCTAGCGTGACATACGCGGTTACGTCCAGCAATCGCCACGAACGAAGCTCGGCAGCAGCGATTCTTAGCGCGATGATCTCTGCGTGCGCGGTTGGATCTTGAGCGCTCTCTCGCAGGTTATGCCCGCGAGCGATAACTCGATCTTCTCTCACCAATACGCAACCAACAGGAACCTCGCCTAAAAGCCGAGCTTTATCGGCCTCGGCCAGCGCCTCTCTCATGTAACGCTCGTGTTCCAACGAAAAAACCGTCGCTGAAATGACCCGATGCCTTTGCTAGAGCACCGATCGGTTTGAAAATCGATTTGGCGCGCCCAGCAGGATTCGAACCTGCGACTTTCGGTTCCGTAGACCGACGCTCTATCCAACTGAGCTACGGGCGCGTATCAGGTCATCTCTAATACAAACCTGGCTCCTGTTCCACCGAATGATCGCGCCAGGCGGCTTTCTACCTCAGCGGAGAGGGCGGGATTCGAACCCGCGGTACGCTGTTAACGTACGGACGCTTAGCAAGCGCCTGCCTTCGACCTCTCGGCCACCTCTCCGATAACAACTTTTCAAAAATCCGTTAGTCTAGCCAGAAGAAAGCATTTATGTAACGATTGCTCAAACGCTGTCAACGCGAATAACTCTCGAGGACCAGACGGTTTGACACCTTTTCGAATTCGAAAGGATTTCTAGAGCACCAAACGGTTTGAAACGTAAATGAATTCGCGGGGTTTATCGAGGCTAGCTGCGCGTTTACTTCGTAACCGTTCAGGGGGGGCTTGCTGTTTGGCTACGACGACGGCCAATTCATCCCGTAAAACCGGCTTTCGTCCCCGGGCCGGCGTACTCGGGCCCTTCGGACCCTATGTACTGCCGGCGTGCTCTCTTTTTTTGAACCTCACTTAGGGTGCACTAAGCTGCGGTCCAAAAAAAAGTTCCGCGCGCCCTTATTTCATCGCTTTTTTCGCGTTTCCGCTCGACG
>JAFGIB010000225.1 GCA_016929805.1 Deltaproteobacteria bacterium
CGAGCCGGCGCGAGGACGAAAGCCGGTTTTGCGGGATGAATTGGCCGCCGTCGTAGTCAAACAGCAGTACCCCTCTGAACGGTTACGTTTCTTGGCCCGTCGCGCCCCGAAATCCTCGGTTGGACCTTTACAAACACGTTCTAAAAGGCGACCCCCGGCGGTCTAAACGAAACAGCGCCGGAGGAATCGTTTCCAACCGGCGCTGAGATTTGTCGGCTGATGGTTTGACTACTTCTATGCACCCGCGTCGGGAGTTTGCGCGCCGCCTTCAGTCGTCTCCTCTGTGCCCGCTTCAGGTAGCCCCCCTTCCAGCTCAGGTATCCCCCCTTCCAGTTGTATGGGCGGTATTATGATGCAACAGATCTGTCCGCTCGGGCAACCGGTGGGTAATTCCCCGGCGGAATCCCCTGTATTCGTCGCGGCGCAGTTACCCTCCGGCTTACAGGAAGCGGTGATACCCGGCACGATCATGCCGACCATACCGGCGCCGATCTCCTTACCGACCGACTCGCATTGATCGGTATTAATGCAGCAAACCAATCCGCTCTCGCAATTAGCCGAGGCGCTCGGAGGTGCTGGAAGAAGTCCGGCGATAGTCTCCGAACCCGCCGGCATAATCGAAGCGAGGTCAAACTTGTCCGGCGTTCCTCCGACGCACTCATCTGTTGCGTTTTGGCATACTCCGTACGCCGTGAATAAGGTTATCATTCCGGCAATTGAATACGGCATGGTGCATTGCTCGCCCGCGCCGACCGTCGGTAACGTCTCTGCTCCGGTGCCGCCCGTAGGCTCGTCGATCTGGCCGCTGTCCATTCCGTCGCTACCCGACGCGCCGCCCCCTCCAGAACCCGAGGAGTCGCCGCCGGAGCCGCTCGTGTCCGGAGGCGCTCCGCCCGAGCCATTGGTATCCTCGTCAGAGTCGCCGCCGCAACCGAGTGCAAATAACAACAGGGACAAAGCCAATAATGAAACTAAAATAGACCAAACTGATTTGACTGTTCTCATCTTTTTCGCCTCCGGGTAAAAGTCCACCACCCGATCAACGCTTTGGTTGATTCGGCGGTAAACCTATCTTACGGTTAACAAAAATTCTAGTTTTTCGGGCCATCGACAGGGGTTGGTCGGAAAAATCGATATTTTAGCGATGAAAAGTACGCGATATCTCTTTTTTTCCTTTGGTGCGTTTCTGTCATTGTCCATGCTTTTCTGTCACCTTTTGTCGTTCTGTGTCACCTTTTGTAATCTAGCATTACTTATATAATAATAAGCGTGAGAGGAAAAGGCGCGGAACGATGCGGCAACTCGAGGAGCGAGCGACGCCGCAGATTGGGCCGTCTCGCCCGAAAGACGAGCGGAGGAACTTATTAAACACGCTCTAATAGGTCCCGAGAACCGTGGTACCCGCGGAGACTTTATCTCGTATTTTGCAGCGTAGCTCGACTCGAGGCGTTTCCGGTAGAAAGAGATCGACTTGAGAACCCATGCGGATCATCCCGACCTTGGCGCCGGTTTGGACCTGCTCTCCCGGCCTGACGAAGCAATCGATTTGATTCACATACCTGTCCGCGATTTGAATCACGGCCGCTGAAATCTCTCCCTCGAAGACGATGATATTGCGAGCGTTCTGGTTAATATAAGTCGAGTCTTTCTCATACGGTTTCAGGTCCCACAACAACCGCATCAAGGCTCGCGCCATGGATAGATTTTTAGACTTCGCGGGAGAGCTGATAATCTTGGTAACCATTCCCGAGACCGGCGCGCGGTTATAATGAACCGACCACGGCGCCATATAAATCCCGATCAAGATGCCCCGTGCATCGAATAGCGACAATCCCGGCGGCCACTCGTGCAGGACAATCGAGCTGCCTTTTTTCGTCGGGCTCGGCGTGGCGCCGGGCGCGATTTCCTTTATATAAAGGATATATCCATCCGCGGGCGAGACGATCACCCTGCCCTCGGGAGCGGTGCGCGGCGGATCGCGAAAGAAGTAGTAAAACCGCCAGAGTAAAAAAGAAAAAGGGTCCAAACGAGCACCTCACGGATTCACGCGTTCGAGATTCTGGCTATCCACTCGATCATCTTTTCTCTCATCGATCGGCGCGCGACCGAGTCGATTATGCGAAGCGGCCGGTTTGATACGAGGAGAAACAGAACGAAAAAGCATATCCCCGTGTAGACTCCATAATCGACGATTAAATTCGCCGCGCTGCCGAAAGGCTTTTTGACGAATTGCCGACCAAAGCGCATCAGTTCCCGCATCGAATATCGCCCACCAGATACTCGTGCACCATGGCGTGATCGTGTCTGGCGTACTTCTGTTCGAGCTCGCTATTTCTGCGAACCAGCTCGCCATACCGTTCGGGCAGCTGTAACGGAAGAAAGCAGCGACGCGCGCATAATTTCGCCCCTTTTTTCGACGTGCGAATGATCTCGTCGAGCAACGCATAAAAGCTTGGCTGACTCATATACGAGGCGATATCGGAGATTGAAAAACCGTTAAAGGTCTCCTCCGGGGTCTCTTTGACCAGATCGCCGATCATCGTGTTGATGATCTTAATCTCGGCCGTCTGCAGCGCGGTTTTTATCTGGTCAAACCAATCCCGATGCAGGTAGTGCGGCACCGAAGGCTCGTTGACGTAGCGATTAAATACGATCAAAGACAAGAGGTGGTTTTCCTTGGCCAGATTGTTGTACAAATAACGGTGTAAACAGTTAAAGATCACCTCGTGAATCGGCAACTTTTTGGGTAAATAGCGCAAAAACCCCGGGTCGTCGGCCACGAGATAGAGAAAAGTCTTTCGGCACAACGCGTGCTTCAAGCCTCGCCAAATAAGGGAATTCCATTTTTGATCCAGATATTCGCGTTGGGCCTCTATCTCGTCGAATTCGAACAGTCGCCGGAATTGGTCAAAGAGCGGTAGGTGGACGACTTTTGACGTCAGCCCGAAGAAACGTTCGAGATTCCCCTGAAAAATAACGCCTTTTTCTACATCCAGAATATTTTGATCGAAGAAGCTCGCGGCTTCCGCGGTAAGCTCAGAACGAACGGCATGATACGCATCGACGCGGTCTAGCGAGGGCGCTATTCCCATAAATGAGATAAATTCTTGATAATTAAACGATTTTAGAGCGGCGATTTTCAGTTCAAGAAGATAGCACTGACACGGGTTGACATCGACGGCCCAAATCTCTTTAGAACGATTGACCAACAGGTTGAGCACGCGCCCTCCGCCCGCGGCGATACAGAGCAACCGGGTATTCGAGCCGTTCGTAAGCGCCTCGATTTCGCTAGCGGAGTCCTCGTTATCCGCCGAATAGTTAATGCGATGGCGATATTTTTCCCAGCGAACCGTCGCTTCCTCGGTCATCGATTTGCGGCTAAACATTGTGCGAAAGTGGTTTTTGAGTTGGTTGATAAAGAGTGTCGAAATAATACCGGCCGGGTTAGCCGCTGATTCGGCCGGCCGCTACTCCCGCTCGATCTTTCAGTAACCGAGCGGATTGCGAGGCGGCGAGCTTCGCCGGCGGAAATCGACCCATAGTGCTCGTTTCGTATGTGAGACGCAACCTTTTTACTGCAACGATCGAGGTTGTCTCTCAAATTTTTTCTATAGATTAGCCGCAAACGATCGCCTACAAACGACCTAGAGGTATTGCCTCTAATGGTATTGTGCGCTGGGAACATACCTTGATAAAACGAAGTGGGAAACGCTTAATAGATGTCGTATAGAAACGAAATCCGCCGTTTTCATCGGAGTTGAAAGCTCTCGCGCGGGTCGCCCTTGTCCAATCGCTTTTTTGGTTCGCATAAGCGTTGTTTAGTCCTCCGCGCTGAGCTGGTTGACCTCTACCGCGCGCAGCCGGGGCAGTTCTGATAGCATAGGGTATTGCATATCTCGCTATGGCTTATCGAAAGGAGGGTGCGAAATGAATGCGAATGAGATACAGCCGAATCCGGTGCAATCCGAGAGACCGTACGCCGGCAACACGAGCGACCGGACCATCGTCTGGCGTAAGTACTCCAATAAATCGGTATTCATCTGTGGAGTTCTCTTTTGCGTTGTTTTGGGGCTCGGTTATTACACCTGGAATCTATGGTCGCACGATCAGCAGATAGTCAACGCGTTGAGGCAATCAAAAAAAGAGATCGATAAGCTGCGAACCACGGGCAAACAGAGCGCCGCGGAAATCAACAAGCTCAAACAAGCGCTCGAGCAATCCGAACACAAAGCCTTCGACCTTGATTCGCGACTCGCGGCCGCGGAATCCCGCTTTGAAGAGCTGCAAGAAGAGCGAGCGTCGATCGCCGCTCGACTTGCCGAGTTTCGAAAGGTGACGCAACAATTCAGACAAATGATCAGCAGCGGAAAGCTGGCTGTCGTATTCAGACGCGGCCGGATGGTCGTCGAGCTGCCGGAAAAGGTTTTATTTCCATCGGGCAGCGCGGATATTACCAAGGACGGCGCCGACGCCCTTCGGCAGGTATCAAAGGTTTTACGAAGAGTGAGGGACAAGCGTTTTATCGTCGCGGGGCACACCGACAACGTACCCATATCGAACGAGCAGTTTCGAAGCAACTGGGAGCTATCGGTGGCGCGCGCGGTTAACGTTACCAAGTCACTTATCAGTAGCGGATTAAACCCCCAGCGACTCGTCGCGGCCGGACATGCTCAATTCGATCCCGTGGCTACCAATAGCAACGCCGCCGGCAAGCAGAAGAATCGGCGTATCGAGATCATTTTGGAGCCGAGATTACGACAGCCGCCGGAAGCGAAAAAGGCGGTAAAAACCGACAAAACAAAGGCCGTGAAAAGAAAGAAATGAACGGTTTACCTGGGTTTGACCGTTCGCGCGCCCAAAGGACCGGCGTATCGGAATGTTTCGCCGTAACCGTTCAGGGGGGTACTGCTGTTTGACTACGACGGCGGCCGATTCATCCCGTAAAACCGGCTTTCGTCCTCGCGCCGGCGTA
>JAFGIB010000226.1 GCA_016929805.1 Deltaproteobacteria bacterium
CGTAACGGAAATGCGGGAAGAGTAGAATTGTACGGCTGAGATGTAAATAGAAACTCGATGGGAGGTGGGGGACCGATTACGTCAGTTCGCACGTTGCACGCGGGCATTGATAAGCAAAGCCTCTAGAAGGTTGGCTCCTTTGAGATTGGCTCCCGTAAGGTCGACTTTATTAAGATCGGCTCCGGCAAGATCAGCTTCTTCTAAATCGGCTGCTACAAGGTGAGCCTCCTGTAATTGGGCCCCTCTGAGAAAGGCTTCTCTGAGATGTGAATCTCCAAGGTGGGTCTTTCTAAGATCAGCGTTTTCGAGGCGAACTTTTGTGAGGTCGGCATGATCGAGAACGGCGTCTCGTAGATCTGCTCCTCTCAGGTCGGCTTCTCTAAGATTTTCCGATTTTAGATTGCTACCACATAGGCTGGCGCCTCGAAAATCTCGCTCGCCATTGGCATACCTATCAAGAAGCTCCTTGGCACATTGTGGCGGTTGCTTGTCTTCCATATCACGAATAGTGACATAAGTGCGAATCAATGGGAAGACTGGCAGGATTCGCCTGCACTCGCCCCGTCGAGTCGCGCCTCGCGTTTTGACCCGGAAATATCGATGGCTATCAGACCAACAAGTATTTCGAACGGGGCGCGCGCCGCGGGCGGCTCCCAAACTGATAAACCACCTCCAATCCCCCGCCCGTTTCCGGAACGCAACGACTCGCCGGGTGGTTTTGATCAAAATAACATCTTGAATCCTCCCGCCCGTTTCCGGTTAGCTACGACTCGCCGGGTGGTTTGAGTGGGGGTAATATCTCTCGACCCCCGCCGCCATTCTCCAGGACCGCAATCCAACCGTCCTAAACCATCCCGCCCGTTTCCGGTCTGCAACGACTCGCCGGGTGGTTTGAGCGGGGTATTAGGAGAAAGAGGTACGGATGATATAGCGCGCGAAAGGCGGCGCTAGCCGGATGATCGGTTTCTCGTCCTATGTCATTGGAAGCAGCAGGGCCGGCTTCGTTTCCACAACAAAGACGCGAGATGCGTCTGCGCCTGTCACTCGCAGGAACAGGATCCGTAGTTCTGGACCAGACCGCCCGGCCCGCATGCATACTGTTCGGCGAGGCACTCGAAGTACTCGGTGCAGGTGCCACACGCCTCCTGCAGCAGCGGAGGGCACAGTTCTTCGCGCGTTGGCACATAGTCCCTGCCGCACTCCGCATAGATGGCGAGGATCCGATCGGCGGCTGCCTGGCACGCCGACACCGCGTCACTTCCGTCGCAGCTAGGGCCCCACGCGACGTCGTATTCGCTCGACACCTGCGCGCGCACAGCGAGCGTTTTGTCACCTACGGAATACTGCTGGCGCGCTCGGCGGGTCAGGTACACGCTCGCAAAGTTCGCCTCGATTGGCTCGAAGACGGCGGGGTCGAACGTGTGCTCACCATCGTCCTCCAGCTCGCATTCGATCTCGACCACTATGTCGCCGTGGGACAACTGGTCTCGTAGGCTGAATAACACGCTTAGCGGCTCCGTACTCGAACCCTGCCAGCGCAACGTAAGCGCCTGCGGGTCGAACCGGATGGCGTCATCGAGGCTCGATAGCAGGGCCTCGGGGAACCGAATCTCCTCGATCTCGAAACGCGTTCCAAACGAGCCGCCCTCGCCGCGCAGTCCATAGGCGCCCCCGAAGCGCGGGGTGACTTTCAACTCGGTGAGATTCGCGGAATAGGCGACGTAACCGTCCCACGGCGACGCCGAGGTTCCCTCGCGCAGCGGAAACTCGCGGTCGCCATCGATTAGGACGAGGCTGTCCACCCGCAAGAAGATCGGGAAAGACGTGGTCTGAAGGCTGCTTCGCCGCGTGATGCTGCAATCATCGAGGCCGTCCAACGGGTCGACGATTTCGCCGTAGTATCCGATCGGCTCGTTGACGGTGGCGTAGAACTGAGCGGAGGCGCCGAACCACGCACCGTCGACCTTTTCGGGGCTGCGAACGAATTCCAGTTTGACCATGCCATCGGTCCCGAGCGGGTAGCGAGACGTATCGAAGAAATCGAGCGTTTCCTCCGGGGAGCGGCTAGCTGCCTCGTGGGCGGCAAAGACTCCGTCCACGCCGAGCGCACAGTCGTAACCCTGGCCGTACCGGTAGCTGCCGGAGGGGAAGCACTGGTCCTCGATCCGCACGATGCGACGGCACGATCCGTTGTCGCAGGTCGCAGTCACGATCTCGCCCGCAAACATCCGCTCCGCGTCTGCTGTCAGGCGCTCGTGCAAGAGGGCGCAGCTCGCCTGGCAGCTGTTGGCGTCGTCCTGATCGCACCCTTCGAAGTCCGCGTCGTCGAAGAGGCAATCACCGCCGCGGCCCGTCTCGTAACAGCCGACGCCGACGGGACCGAGGATGCGGGTGCCCAACCCCTCGATCTCGCACTCACAGGTTGGGCCGGCGACGCCTAAGCCATCCCCCCTGTCCACAATGCCCACATACCCGCAGTGACTTCCCAGGATCGACCCGGGCGGCGCGGCGGGCTGGGATAGCTCCGACAGCAATACCCGATCGGCCTCTTCGCAATCGAGGTCCACAGTGCATTCCGCCGGGCCGGACTCCGCTGGCTGCACTGGTGTCGCCGGGTTCACTGGCTCGCCGGCGCTGGCGCCCGGTTCATCCGGCACGGAAGCGTCCGAATCATTTGTATGGTGCTCCCCAACATCGTTTGAACCGTTCTTTTGTTCATCCCGATTGTCGTCTTGGCATCCGATCATCACAAAAAATAACAGGACGAAAATACCTCTTATCATTCAATTCCTCCCTTAAACGACAAATATCCCTCGACGATTCTGCCCGTCAAATCGTATTTATTACGCGATATTATCAGGATGAAAAATCGTTGTTTAGCAGATGGTTGAAGCAATACCGATGCCAATAATAGTGTAGAAAAATCCGATAGTTAGGTCGGTTTTCGTCGATTCGACTGTGCCACTATTCATTCCGCCACGACATAAATGTCATAGATCGTTCGATTGAATACCCCGCCGCCCATTACTAAAAAAAAGCGGAGCGGAGACCGCGTTTTGGAGCATCAACCTTTATTAAGGCTCTTATAATTTTTAGACCCTGGAATTCGAGTAGCGACGGAAAAGTTATAAATGGACATGATAACTAGATCTACCCCACGTTGACTACGCGCATCTGCTCGCACTAATCTAAATAATCGAAGTAATTTTGGAATCGGCAAATCGGCGATTTTCTCGTACCGGACAGCTACGATTGTTAGAGATTTCACAAATCGGCATGTTTTTTCTTATTACGCTCGCGCCCGGTTTCATTCGCATGCTTTTTCGATACGTATATCGCCAGTCTGAACGAACTGTAAGTCGATACGAGTTTTGCGAGTTTAGAAGTTAGGGCGGCTCTGAAACCATTAAATAATATAAACAATGTGGCGCGTCGCGCGGCGCGGACGCTCGATAAACCAATAACGAGAAATTCTGAATTAATCAACTACCGAGGCGCGTTGTGGCAGTTATTAGGACTTCACGAAAACGATCTTCGCATCGTTCCACCATACGATCGTATATGACTTGATCAGTCTCGTCATGGGAAGCAAGAGATAGATAATAATTCCGTTTATCGTATTTGGCATAAATGATCCATTCGCCAGTGAGGCCGTTTCGATCAGCTCTTCTTTTATACGAACCAAAGGTCATTTCATGAGCAAAGAGCTTGATGGCATCATCCAGATTCTGAGCGTTTTCAATCGCCTTCTCAACACGGTTTTGGTTATCGGGACGTTTTTGCTCATTCATCAAGTTAGTATGGATGAAATGCCCTGGACCAAAGTGTATATGCATTAGACCGCGAAGTGGTAGATGTTTGAATTGGCCCGGATTTTTGACATGTTGTCCCTCGGGTTTCAACTTCTCTAATTCTTGTAGTATATCCGTCACGGCAAATAGACATAGTTCTTGCGAGTGGTCGATATGAACAAGCTGCTCACAAAATAGGCGACTAAAGCGAGTACGATCGATACCTACAAGTCCTACATGGTCTTTAAAAAGCGTAAGAATTTCGTCATCGGTACAGCGAGGAACGCTCCAATTAATTCCCATAGCATTATTATAGCTCAATAATGTCGATCGTTGGGAACTCTGACATATAGGCAGCATTCAAATCACTAACGAACGTTAAAGAGTGGCGCGTCGATCGGCGCTCACAACCTGATCAAACCTACTTGAATCCTCCCGCCCGTTTCCGTTTTGCAACGACTGTGCGCCACGAAGGCGCAGAAAAGGAGGCCGACATGGTCACTTAACTGCAGCTATGCTGCACAAGAGATGAGGGTATGGCCCCTCGAAGCCGCTATGCAGGTAGAGGCTTCAAACCGCCTTATGCTGCTGTGGTCAAAAGCCATGGTGGTGAGCGATAAGGAAA
>JAFGIB010000227.1 GCA_016929805.1 Deltaproteobacteria bacterium
CCACCTCCCATCGAGTTTCTATTTACATCTCAGCCGTACAATTCTACTCTTCCCGCATTTCCGTTACGTTTGTATTTACTAATCACAACGAAAGCAGTGTTTTATACGGGCGCAGGATAAGTATTCACATCATGGCGCAACCCGAAGTCGCCTACAAGTTTATTAGCGATGACCTGCTTAAAAACGTTGGATTGCATTCGCGCTGTTTGATTGCCTACCCCCAATCCACCATAGGAACGCGATCTTATAAGTCCCAAGACCTGTTTACCGATGACGCATATAAAACGTACAAAAAGAAAATCGAAACAATTCTCAGAGCAAAACTACCGTTGAAGAACGGGGCTCTGAATGAACTGGAGCCCAGAATACTCCATCCGAACGATAGAGCGCGGCTCATCTGGATCGATTTCCACGACGACGTCGAAGCCGAGCTACGAGAAGGTGGTAAGTTTGCCGACGTACGGGGAATAGCGGCGAAAGCGCCAGAACATGTACTGCGATTGGCCGGTGTGATTACACTTATCGATGATCTCGACGCTCGGTTTATTTCGGAAGAACAGGTCTTCTATGGAATCGATCTCGTCGAATATTACTTGGATGAGGCGCTCCGTCTCGCTGATATCGGCATGATCGATCCCGATTTGGCTTTAGCGGAAAAGCTATATGAATGGTCGAAGGGACGTCGCCTCATTCCTCTTGCAGATATATATCAAAGCGGTCCCAGGCCAATTCGCGACAAAACGACGGCGTTACGTATTGCAGAAAAGCTTGAGGAACACGGACTTTGGGAGAGAATCGACGACGGGTCAAACAACCAAGGTAACCGGAAGTCTAACAAATGGAGGGTCGTTGAATGACGAGAGCCGTTCGTTCTAATCATCACTCTGTCGGAACATTCAAGACGCTTTCCCCGGCTAAAGTGGCTAAAACGGCTAAACTCGGTTTGGTTTTTAGCCAATTTAGCCGTTTTAGCCGCTCCTCTCACGTGAATACGCGGCTGAATTCGGCTGCGGAAGGAATGTGTGAGCCACGGTCGAACACGGGGGTGTCATCGACACCTGCCGCCTCATTTTCGAAAGTTCAAAATGCGAAAGAGGTAAAAATATGACGGATAATGTACCAACAGAAATAATGGAAACAGGGCAAGTGCTATTGACACGCACGGAGGCAGCAAAACGAATGGGTGTCAGCGTTGCGACGGTACGTCGGATGGAAGGTTCCGAGCTGCAAGTTGTAATGATCGATGGCAAACACCTTTTTCATCTTGAAGAGGTAGATCGATATCGTCGGGTATCGGACGGCGATCTTGCCGCTCAAGTCTTCCAGATGTTCAACGAGGGATACTCCCAGGTTGAAGTGGTCATACAACTCAAGGAGTCGCCCGACAGGATTCGGAAGCTGCACAACGATTGGGTAGAGATGAGCAACTGCATCGTCGCTTTACCCAAACCCGGAAGTAAGTTCCATGTGGAACGTTTGTCAAAAACCAGGATAACGCCAGCGCTGACTTTCGTCTGTATAGACATCGTCCTCGGCGATCCCGAACTCGTAAAAAAAGCCGAGAGGGAATTGGGAGCACCGATAAGTCGTGAGCGAACAGCCTACAAAGACATGCGCTTTGTATTTACGCGTTAGTACTCGGGACCAGCGATATCTACAGCAGTTCCGAGAGATTCGCGCCGCTGTAGAGGCACGAGGCTGGACTATCGTTCGTGTATACCGAGAGAAGTTATCGGGGAGTGCAGGCGTCGATCGACCCGCCTGGAAACAACTCAGACGCGATGCTCAAATGCGCCGTTTTACTACCGTCGCCGCTTGGAGTCTTGATCGTATCGGTCGCTCAGCTCTTGAAATTCTCAAATCCGTAGAGGCCTTTGAAAGGCGAGGGGTATGCCTTTTCGTCGTAAAGGAGGGAATCGAGACAGGCGGTACAACGGGACGACTTGTACTAACGGTTCTCGCTGGCGTCGCTCAGCTTGAGCGGGATCTAATCTCCGAGCGAACGCGACTCGGTCTCAAGGCGGCCCGAAAAAGGGGCGCGAAGATCAGGAGGCCGAAGATTAGTCTGACACCAACCGACCTCGAAGAAGTCCGGTGTGGAACCCGATCCGCAGCCTCTCTGGCCCGAGATCTCGGTGTTTCGGCTATGACGGTTCGGCGACGTCTTACAGAAATAGTCTAGCTCCTATCGCACAAAAACGGGGGTACCGATAAGGGGGATTTTAGATTCAATTTTACCCGGATTTAGCGTCAGTGGTAGAATGCGAACAAAAAGGGTCGATTTTGGTGACGGAGGAACCCGGATTCTACACAACTGACCCTTTTTGTTCGTATTTGCCTTGTGGGGCTCGTATGAAACAATTGTTCGAGTGGCTGCGTAGAAGGGTACCCATTGGCTGGGCAGTACTCGCCGGCCTAATCGCCACGGGAGCAAGCGTTACTGCGATAGTGTCGTTCTGGGGCGAACGAGACGTCGTAGATCGAGAAAACAAGCGGCGCGCTTCCCAGTTTCTTCTTCAGGCCGAAGAAGTGCTGGGCGCCCTTCACTCGTTCGACAAACTCACTCAGGATACAGCACAACTTGAGAAAGGACGCCGACTTCTTAACCTTGCCCTTTCACTTGATCCTTCGCAGATCGACGCTCTAGACCTTCAGGGAGTAGTGCTACTCAGACTGGAGGACCACGAGGCGGCCTCTAAGCATTACGAGAGCCTGACCGGACAGTATCCGCAGGAGGCACGATTCTTTCACCATTTGGGCATGGCCTATCACGATCTCGGTCGCTTCAATGAAGCACGGACGGCCTATAAGCGTGCGCTTCGGTTGGTTCCTACTTCTGTCGCTACTCAACTAAATCTTGGAAACACGTTACATGCCCAAGGCGACAACGCGGCAGCGAGAGCCATGTATCGAAGCGTAATCGAGAACTGTGAGGGTGCCTGCAATGGTGTCAATTGCACGTATGCAGCGGCGGCGTTAGCAGACTTATACGTACGCGAAAAGGATACAGCGGGTCTGCTTAAGACTTTCGCTACTTACGCCAAAAAGTATCCCGAAAGTCCGATCCTCTTGGGTTATTATGCAATGGCGCTAATCGAGAACGAACGCCAGCAGGAAGCCCTAGAGACGTTGGAGAAGGCGCTCGCACTTGCCCCGGATGGCGCCATTCAGCAGTTCCGCGAGGCGTGGGTGCAGGCGATGATTGATTCTCTGCTGAGCAAGGCGTGGACTCTGATCTTCGACCGTTCCGAGGAGGCTCCGCTATCGAGACGACTCCAGCTTGAAGAAGCACGTGTCCTTCTCGACAAAGCACGGCGTCTAAACCCCGACTTCGCTCCCGTCTATCGGTACCGAGGGATTATGCATGTTGCTCTTGAGAACTACGTTACCGCAGAGGACGAGTTTAGAACTGCGATCCGGTTGAATCCCGACTATCCCGCCGCGCACGTTGGGCTCGGAGCTACGTACGAGAAGCAGGGCAAGCACCGCGAAGCCAAGGCCGAATATCGGATCGCCCTTGAGCTGGATTCCGATTATGCCCCGGCCAGACACAACCTCTGCTACCTGCAAACGCAGCTGCACGAAGGAGAGTTCAATCTACGGAAGGCGGCGACGGAATGTATATTGGCGATGGAGGCCGCCGATGATTCGAACTTTGACGCGTCTCTAGTACTACCAGAGGACGTCTCCGCACCGTTCGAGTACGGACAGCTGAAAGGATCTTCGCCCCTTCGGCCCTACCGCCGCGTGTCCACGAAGTCGAACTCCGGTAATTGATCAATGCCGTATGCCTCTATGCTTAGAGCATCGAGCTTCGCGAAATCGCGGTTATAAAACGCGTGACTGATTTGCTTCGCGAGACGATTCGGGATTGAAAGCGGATCGGGTACTCGAATGCGACGTAGGTATTGCGCTTGAAAGCGTAGGTAATCGCCGCGCATCTTGGTAGCGTATGACCAAATGAAAAATAAAGCCACTCGGGAACTCAATAATCCGCCGAGCACGGAAATGTCCCACGCATCGGAAACGACGTAGTAGAGATTGTGGTGCGGATAGAACTTGCCGTCGTCAATCGCGACCTCATTTGCGCCAGCGATGTCCGGAATTAGCAGTTTGGGCTTTCGGACGAGGTCAACATGGATTTTATCGATTGTACGAAACCACGACGAAGGATTTTTCTGTGCGACGTGGCGTTTCATTATCACATCACGATGCTCCGTTAGGTAGTCGCGTAAGCGGGGATATTCGCCAAGATTGACTACGCCACCGTGTGGCGCGAAGGTGTTAATAACGTACCGTCCAGCATCGCTAATCTTACCGTTCTCGATGTCTTTACGCATTACCAGGGGAACGAGTCGATCTTCCTCGATATCCTTTTTGTCGTCGAGGATGTATACCGCGTCCGCGCCCGTGGCTACGCCAATACTCACGTGCGTCTTCCCGTCAGCTTCGATCGGAACGTTCTTTTCTTCTAATAACCGCAAAGCTTCGAGATGAGCCGGCGAGTTGAGCACCCACGGATCTTCGCCGCGAAACCACGTCGTGTATCGCTGCAAGGATTTATTACCGCGATCCGTCTTCGGTGTACCAAGGATAGATTTAGAGACGTTTTCGCATTCTTCCGGTGACGCGTCCTTCATCTTGTAGACAGCGACCGAGGTTTGTTTTGATCGTTCGATGAGAAAGATGGATGGATAGGCTATAACGTCGGACTCAAAGGGAGACGCTTGGTGTAGATCGATATACGCTTTAACAGCAAAATTCTCGGTCACGATTTCGCGCAGCACCTTGCCGTATTTATTCGACGTCCAGCGGTCGCTACAGACAAATGAAAGCGCTCCATTCGGATTCAATAATTGTAAGCCTTTTTCGATGAAAGCCACGTAAAGGTCGGCTCGATCGTATAAAGAGCGGAAACGGGAGCGGTATTCCGCCTGCAAAACGTCCGCGATATTTTCGATGCGAACATACGGCGGGTTTCCTATTACGAAATCGAAGCCGTTTCTATTAAAGCTCGACAAAAGAAAATCATCTCTGCGAACCCATGTATTCGCCAACTCTTCCGCGTCCGCCGATGAGACGTTCTGATCAGTCAATAACTCGACCAGGTCCGACTTCGTCTTTCGTACGTGAGACGGATCAATATCGAACGCGACAATTGCGTTTTTGAGATGACCGATAGAGACGTCATCGCGAGCAGCGGACTTTAATAAGCGCGTCGCAGCTTGAGTTATAAAAGCGCCATGCCCGCATGAGGGTTCCAGCAATCGATACTTCCATAGCTCGCGCTCTTCGTCATACCCGATAAGGTCAAGGATTAGCTCCACGACGTGCGGTTTAGTGAGAACCACGCCGTGAATTTCCCCTGAATTGCGTTCACCGTACTCGTAAGCCGATCGGGGAATGGCGACCTTGAAATTAAACGATTGTTGTACCCTCATATCCTATTCATCGAACGTCTTCATCCGTGGTTGCGTCAAGACTATACTATTTCATCGATACAAGCGTGGAAGCAACGTGTCCCGCTAAACTCGCGAGAAATCGCCGCATGCTCAGATCAGCTAATGGTTCAGAATAGATACCTTTGCCTGATTCGGGAGCCATCACTAACGCCGCACCGTCATAGAGTTTTTCGAGTTTCAATTTACGATATTGGATTTGGTATCGCTCGGCGTAAGAAGTATTACGAAATTCGGGAAAAACGGCGAAATGCGGCTCCACGACCTTAACCGGTGTCGTTGATTTCGCCGTATCTTCGAGCAACATGATCCAGCCGAGCCACGGTTTCACCCCATCGTGACCAAACGCTCCCTCGCGGTAAGCCGTCCAAATATCGCTGGCAATACCGAGCGCTTCCTCGGTTCTGTTGTTGAAGTTGTTTCCGAAGGACGGGCCTCGATGCGATTTGAATTCGACCGCGGCAAGCAGGTGACCTTTGTGAACGACCAGCAGGTCCCAATCTTTGGTCGGGCGAAAAAAGCCGGGTATTGCCTTCTTCCGTTGGTGGATGTCCTGCTCAGAAACGCCGTTGAGTAAAAGAGTATCGCGGACAAGGTCAGCGAAGCCGTCCATCTGCTTTCCGCCCGTTACGGCCGCACGTTGGCCGTGATCTTCTTTACCCGCGCGCTGTTTCTTCGCTTGCTTTGCTAGAGTCGACCAGTATTGTCGTACCGCGTTTCTAAGACCAGCCTCGATGTCGGGCAATTTAATAGACATACGCGCAGGATAACCGAAAAACCGCCGATTGCCTTAAGGAAGGTTACTAATCCGATACCGTCGTGGCCAAACCACGGAGTCGAGCGGTAGACAAATGAGGGTTGTTACCTCGCGTTACCAAGGAATTGGGGCGCGTCCATTTTCCTTGGTTCCCTTCTAAGGAAAAAAAACGCCAATTTTCTTTCTTTGGGCCAAAACAAAGGAAAAAATATTTAGCTGTAGGAGGTAGAAATCTACACCGATTTTCTGTAGCCAAACTGTAGCCAAAGGCACGGATATTGGCGCGAAATCTGGACGTCCGCGGAAATTCGCCAAACCGAAATCCCAAATAATAACGACAACTTCGGACGTCTGCGGACATTGACGGAAATTGCCTGGCGCTAACTGGCAGTCATGAGGTCGCGGGTTCGATCCCCGCTGGCTCCACTAATTTTTCTTATTATTTTCAGACTGACGTAATCGGTCCCCCACCTCCCATCGAGTTTCTATTTACATCTCAGCCGTACAATTCTACTCTTCCCGCATTTCCGTTACG
>JAFGIB010000228.1 GCA_016929805.1 Deltaproteobacteria bacterium
CAAGTGTATGGTTCGATTCGTGGGATCGGATGCGCGACGGGTACGGAGTGGATACGAGCCGACAATTGGTGGTCTTTCACCGTTGGGGCAACGACGACCAAGGCCGTTTTGAGAGATTTATCGTGGTGTTGAACTTCTCCGACCAAGACCAGCAATTGGACGTTCCTTTTTCGACCAACGGCGATTGGCGAGAGCTACTGGAAGGTTGGAGCGTACGCGTTACGGACTGGCGGCTTAGGGGTCACTGGGTCGGAGGTAATTGGGGCCGTGTTTTCTTTCAGCGAGAAGGTTGACGGTAAAACCCGCCTCGGCGTCTACCAGCAACGCGTGGATTTTACGCGCGTCACATATGCGCGTGACGCCTTTACGCTTTATGCTATTGTTAGCTATTGCTATGATAAAGAAGATCTCAACCAAGCCATTGCTTTCTCTTTTTTCGACGGCCGCATTGCTGGCGTACGCGGCTCTTTCGGCGGATCGGACGAGCGCCGATGCGGACGAAATCCGAGCCGACAACTGGACGGAGACGGTTTCTTTCAAGCCCGACGTTTCTTCAGTCCAAGCCGAGCTTGGCAAGACTGTCGACAAAAAGAATTTCGAGAAGCTTAGCCCGCTGCTTCCGAAAGGAATGCAGCTATTAATCAAAAAGTACAATCTTAAATTAGGCCTGACGGCATATCAACCGGTTCATCCGTCTCCCGGGTATATTCAGGCGACGAACAAATACCGGGGCAAGGCAAAAACAGTCGATACGGGAAAGGCCTACGACAAGCCGGGAATCACGGGATACGTGGCCGGCCTTCCGTTTCCCAAACCCAAGTCGGGATTGGAGGTGGCCTGGAATTTTACCTACGCCTATCGAGCCGATGACGGGGAGGTCATTTATAGTGTCTATTGGGTATCGGCCGGCAGCGGTCAGGAGAATACCGAGGAGTGGCGGCTTTCGGCGATTAAGGCGATGCATCGGACAGATATCGGGTCCATACCTACGATCGAGTCGCTTGCCTCAAAGGGGCTGCAAGGTGCGGGTCTTACCTACGCCCTGTCTCCCTATGACAAGAAGGGTTTCGGAGCGGTTTACTTCCGCCCGGTTGAGCCCAAGGACAGCCAGGGTCATATCTACGTGCCGTCCATGCGGAGAATCTTAAAGAATAGTTTTGGTACTCGGGGAGATAGCTGGAATTCAACAGATTTATTTTACGAGGACGTTAGAGGTTATTCCGGATATCCCGAGTGGATGTATTGGAAGTTAGTTGGACAAAAGACCTTATTACTGCCGATGCACTCGGGGGTTCAGTTGGGACCGAACCGGGTGAAGAGCGCTTACGATTTTGACTCCTGGCCTTATTGGAATCCTAAGTTTAACTATGAGCCCAGGCCGGTGTATCTGCTTGAAGTCAGGCCGAAACTGCGGGATTATCCTTACAGCAAGCAGTTTCTCGCGGTTGACGCGGAGACCTTTCATGTCCTTTATAAGGAGGCGTATGACAAGAAGGGTGAGCTGTGGAAGATTATGATCAACAGCGGCGGCTATCACCCCGACCAAAAAACGGGCAAGCAGATGCTGGGATGGAGCGGTACGGTTGTGATCGACGTTCAAGCGGAGCACGCGACGATTTTTCACGTGCACAAAGCACGGGTCAACGTCGGCTTGAATCCGGAAATATTTTCTCTATCCAGTCTTAGGAAGCGAAGTCGCTGACGGGCCGACGGCCGTGTTTTTTAGAGATGCGATACGCGGTTTGGCGTTTTGCGATCGGCGATGGCTCGAGCCGCCCAATTCGCGGCGTCGCGAACAAGCGCGGAAGGATCGACGCGTCCAACCTCCGGCAATAAATCACAGAACTTGCGATCGCCGGAGTTCCCTAACACGATAGCCGCGTTGCGAGCCATACGTTCGCGACCGACTTTTCGCAACGCCGAACCGCGTGACCTTTCGTTAAAAGTTTGCTCGTCCATGCGTAAAATCCGTTCCGCGTCGAATAGATCGGCGAAAATGCGGTCCGAAAACGCGCAATCCGTATTTTGTGTAGCGGGAAGAGAAGCGTTATACGGACAGTATTGCTGGCATGCGTCGCAGCCCAGCAGCCGATCACCGATCAGGGCTTTGAGATCGTCCGGGATCGACTCTCGACACACGCCCGTAAGATAAGAGATACACTTTCTCGCGTCGAGGAGATAGCCATCCAACAGCGCCCCGGTCGGACAGTGCTGCAGGCAAACATCGCATTGACCGCAATCACGCTTCAGCGGTTCGTCCGGCCGCAACTCGGCGTTTGTCAGTACGGTTGATAGAAAAACGTATGAGCCGAAACCTGGAACGATGAGACAGCAGTTCTTACCGATGAACCCGAGGCCGGCGATTCGCGCCCAAGCGCGCTCCAATACCGGCATGGAATCTACGGAGCAGCGGGATCGATAACCGCGTTGGCGTAGGAACGCCGAGACTTTTCTAACTTTTTTATAGAGCACGTCGTGATAATCGCGACCCTGAGCGTAACCCGCCACGCATCCCCGAGCCGGGCCGTGAGCTGGACGCGGTCGAGGGTAGGGGGCCGCTAGCACGACAATCGTTCTGACCCCGGGAAGCATCGAAGCGTGCGCGGGATCGCAGCGCACGTGAGCGCTTTTTGCGAGATAGCTCATGGAAGCGTGATGACCCGCTTCCAGCCACGACAGCAGGCGGCGTCTATCGTGTTCCAGCGCCGCGGAATCCGCTTGGGCGACGCCCACCCGAGCAAAACCGAGGCTTAGCGCCAATCGTTTGATCTCTTCGGTCAACTCCGATTTCGCGGCTATCGGCGCATTCGTTTGTCGCGAGATATCGCCCCTCATCATCGGGCCGCTTTGGCCGTTGCAACCTTTCCGGCCTTTAGCAAGACATTACTCAGCGCCGAGACCACGTCCCAATTGACGATCAATTCTCCGTCGGTCTTTTTACAGAGCGCTGCAACCCCGGTGATCAGGAATCCTTCTGCGGTATCACTTCCGAGAAGCACCGGGTGGTATTGATTTCCCCGGTCACAGGTCCAATCGGTCGGAATCCCCTTGCCCGCGAGTCGATCCGCGCTGGTCATCGTTACGACTTCCGTCTCGGCCAATTCGGCCGTGAGATAGTCGCGAATCATCTTGTGGAGCCCCTCGGGCTCGTCTTGGTCATCGAACTTCGCGCTAAGCACCGGAGCGTTGTTATTTAGCGTATAAAGATAGCCGTGAGCGGCATGACAGCGCTTCACCAACAGGTCGATTCCCCGTTCGGCGATTTCTTGCAGGCCTTGGCAGCGTGCAAAGGCCAATTCGATGTTGATGCCGATTTCGGTCGTCGATGTCGTCCGCGACTGCGCGGCTCGTTTTAACCGCCTCGATACCGCGATGTTCGCCCGTCGCGCCTCATCCATCAGCTTGTCATACCGAATCACCAACTCGGGACTGTCGCAGATTCGATATTGTTCCGCGCATTGCTTGGCGTAGATGTAGAAGGCTTTGGTGTCGTTCATCCAAATCGCGATTAACGATAGCAGCTCATAAGCGAGACCGACGTTAAAACCGCGCATGCCCATCGCCTTACCTTCTTCGATGCAGCGTGTGATTCTTTCGATCGCCTTGTCGTGGTCGCCTTGCAAAGCTTCCGCTATCGCCAGCGTCTCTTTGATGATAGAGGATAGAATACCCATGCCGAGCTTGTCGGCTAAAGCGACTCTTTGTTTTCCGATTTCGACCGCCCTTTGCATTTGTCCTTGATAGATCAAAATATTAAGGTGTGAGGCCGCCGTAAAATACCATACCGCGTCGCGTTCCGGATCGCTCATTCCGAGGGCTTTTTCGAATTCGTTTCGCGCGCGCTCCAGGTCCCCGCGAATTCGAAAGTACTCTCCTCGCGCGCGATGTAGCCACGGAATCCATCCGGGATGTTCGTCGGCCATGACTTCGATTCGCGCCAGGGTTTCATCCAACTTTTCCGCCTTGTCTCCCTCGGTATAGGTCGAAATATCTATCAGCAGGCTGATTCCTTTATAAAGTTGATTGTGGCTATTTTGAATCTGAAGCATTTCGGCCTTTTTTCTGCAGATTTTCGCCTGTTGCTGATTGCGATGATAGACGTGGTAGGCCAGACGAATACGCCAGGCGTTAACCTGTTGCAGCGGCTCTCGATCGAGTTGCTCCGCGCGCGACAGCGCCTGCGGCAGTCCGAGCCCGGCTTCCGCCAAGCCTAGCGAATAGATCAGACCGTGATGAATCGCGTCAACCAGTCTGGCTTCGGACCGCGTACTCTTGTAACTTCGAAGTCGACACTCGGCGTCAGACCATCCCCGATACGACAGCTCATAACGTCCGCTCAGGTTGTAACGCGCGTAAAATATCGCCTTTTGAGATATCTCGAACGTGGGAGACAGGGGGTAGAAAGGTTCCAGTGACGGAAGGGATTCGAGCAAGTCCGGGTCCTGTACCGCGATGGAAAAAGCCATGATTTCGGCGCCGTGTTGTATCAATCCTCGAAGCGCTTCTTCTACTGTAAAGGTCCTTTCCCGTTCCGCGATTTCGTTGTATCTTTTCCGGGCGACGGCTAATGCTCGTTCTATTCGTTGTTTAGGTTCCAGCGACGCGTCGAGCGTTTCGTAAGCCCTGAGGCCGCTATCTTGTACGAGTCGGTCGAATACAGCAGCGGAGTATACTCGTGTCTTCGGCGAGGCTGAGTATACCCCGACGGAAACGAGTATTCGTTGTAACACCATAGCGTCGCGCGCCGGTCGCCCGCAGCTTTGCGCTCGTTCGAGCGCGCGTTCGAGCAGGTCGACGTTGAGTTGCAGCGTGTGGAGGAACTCGGACGAGGTTTCGATGCCGAGGGTGTTCGACAGTTTGATTAATCGTTCGAGAAAGTCGATCAACACGTCCAGCGCGCGATCATCTTCACCGGCGCAGAACCAATGGTGCGCGACGGGCAACTCATTCGCACCGCGTTCTTGAAAAATCGTCGCCAGCCGGGAGTGGATCTCGCGCTCACGTCGCTGCTCTAGAGAACACGTGCGCGCTGCGATCCATCCGCGCTGGTTGAAGAGAAAAAAGCTTCCCTCGCTGGATATCAGTTGCGCCGCCACCAATTCTCCCAGCGCTCGATTGATTTGAATTGGATCGGAATACGAGATTAAAAACGAGTATTCCTTTATGGAAAACGCGTGGTTGGGGCATAGCGACAAGGCCTCCAACAGCGCTCGAGCGACCCCGCTGAGATTGGAGACGCGCTCGTGAACGATTTCCCGCAGCCCTTGGGGCAACTCACCTGACTCCGCAGCAGGGGGAAGAAACCACTCGCCGGCGTGAAACCGTATTTTTTTTCGATCCATCAAATATTGGGCAAGATCCAGAACGGTTCGAGGGTTTCCCTTGGAACGGTCGAAAAGCCGGCCCGATAAATCACTCAGGCCTTCCGGGCTGCCGAATAGCGAGCGTAGAACCTTTTCGCACTCCCCTAGGTTGAGATTCTCCAGCTTGATCTCTAGAGCTGTTTCGCGCATAAGCTTGACGGACTCGGGCGCCGTGGCATGTGCTCCGGTTTCAAGCGTGGCGACAATAACCAAACTACTGCGCGCTGTCTGCGCGGCGATCAGCGCCAGCAGGGCGACCGATGGCTCGTCGAATCGGTGCATGTCGTCAACCGCTATCATCAACGAGAGCTTGGTGCTTACCTTAAGTATCCACTCTCGCAATACCGTCTGAATCCGCGGGCGGAGCACTCGAAGACTATTTGGATTGACCAAACCGGGCTTCTTACCATATCTGATAAGCTTGTGGTTTAGGTCGGGTAAAAGGTGGATCAGAGTCGAAGCATATGGTTCGGCGCTGCTCAGCGCGATCTCTGGAGCCGTGTCGATAAGGCGTCTCGCCAATGCGCGCGCGACGCCGTAGTCTCCTCCCTGGGTATCGCCCGCGTTGGCCCTCAGGACCGTTTTGCCGGCTATCTTCCCCTCCATCACGCAGGCATCCAAAAAACGCGAGCGCCCAACTCCCGGCTCCCCCTCGATCACCACCACGCCGCCTCGGCCGCGCAAAGCCCTGATCATTTGTTTGCGGACACGTAACGTCGGGTTTTCTCGACCGATTAACGCGGGCGCGGAGAGATGAATTTGCGCAACGGGCCTCGGATCGCCGTCGGGCAATCCCAAAATTACGTTGAGTCTTTCCCATACCTCGGCCGCGTTCATCGGACGCGTGAGAGGATAGAGATTGATCAAGGAGATAACCAGGCGGTCGACCTCAAACGGTATATCTTTTATAAAGTAGGATGGCGCCATGGGCGTGGAGCGCCATAAATCGAGTAGATGTTCAAAGCTTTCGGCCGGGAAAGCGTTGCGACCCGTCAGCATATAGTACGCCGTGGCGCCCAACGAATAGAGATCGGTCCTGGCGTTCAGCGATTGGTAGTTGACGACCTCCGGAGCGGTGAACGGCGGAGTTCCGATAATCTGCTTACAGGGGCCCATTGGCGTAACAGTGCAAAAGTCGAGCAGCTTGGCGTGGCCAGAGCGCGTTAAACAAATGGTACGCGGATTCAGGTCGTGATGGAGCAATCGCCGGGAGTGCAACAACGATAAAGCCGAACAGACATCCCGCAGAATCGAGCAGGTTTTTTTCCACGAAAGAGGCGAAAGTTCAAGAAGATCGCCCCCATCTAGAAGTTCCATGGTATAGTATGGACCGTTCTCATCTGTACCGTAGTCGTAGACCTCTACGATATGGGGATGAGCGAACTCGACGAGGGTGTAATACTCACGCTCAAAAACCCTGTTGCGGACGACGCGCTCCGTCGCATTTTTGCTTTTAGTAAGTTGTTTCAGCGCGAGTTGTCTATCCGTAACGGAATCGCTTACGCGATAAATCGTGACGCCGCCGTTTGCAGAAAGAGGTTTGAAAACGCGATATCGACCGCCGATGATTTGTAATTCCGTGCTATTCACGAGCGACGTATCCGAACCGATTATCACCCTCAGCGCCTGCAAAAATACCGTATTGTTACTCAATTATCAAATCGTCATAGCAACGACTGGGCCAGAAAGGAAATTCATTTAGGTTATGGATAGATTGTCGACTCGCTTTAAAGGGACTAAAACCTATCTTACCAACGCGGCGCTCGAGGCTTCGGTGAATTGCGCTCTGGTGCTGGAAAAGCCGCTATTAGTTCGCGGGGAACCGGGAACGGGGAAAACCCTGCTAGCGGAAGCGATCGCTGAAGCGCTGGATATGGAGCTGATAACCTGGCACATTAAAAGCACTTCTCGCGCCCAGGACGGTCTATACGTTTACGATACGGTGCAGCGTCTTTACGATTCGCGCTTCGGCGAAGGGAATGTACACGATATTAGAAATTACATCCGTCTTGGTCCGTTGGGCGGGGCCTTCACGGCTGATAAGCGTAAAGTGTTGTTGATAGACGAAATCGATAAAGCCGACATAGAGTTTCCCAATGATCTGCTGCACGAGCTCGATCGGATGCAGTTCAAGATCATCGAGACCAACGAAGAGATCAAGGCGAAGTATCGGCCGGTGGTGATAATCACCAGTAACGCGGAAAAGGAGCTAGGAGACGCTTTTTTACGGCGTTGCGTCTTTCATTTTATCGACTTCCCGGACCGGGAGCTGATGGAGCGTATCGTAAAAGTGCATCATCCCGATATTGATGAACGGCTGGTCAACCAAGCGATCGAGACTTTTTACCAAATCCGCGCCATGCAACGCATGCGCAAACCCCCGAGTACGAGCGAGCTGGTCGATTGGATTGCGGTGCTAAAATCAGCGGGAGTCACCAATACGCAGTTGGATCAAAATCTGCCTTTTCTCGGAACTTTATTAAAGAAAGAACAGGATCTAGTCACCTACGCCGACCAGCTCGCCGGCGGGCGCAGGTGGCGTTCGTAAGGGCGTGTGTCGATCCATAACGAGCATGTCGCCGAGTTCTCGCAAGAACGAACCACGTAATGTTTATTCCCTTTATATACGAGTTGCGAGAGAGAAAGGTGCCGGTGGGTACTCACGAAGCGCTCTCCTTGGCCAGGGCGATGAGTTACGGCTTGCACCGCAATTCGCTGGATGGGTTTTATTACGTCGCGCGCGCCCTGATCGTACACGACGAGCGGCATCTAGATGCGTTTGACGAGGCGTTTTTACACCATTTTAAGGGTATTGAGATCAAGAGCCTCGAGCTCAAGGATGAGTTATTGAGATGGTTGCAGGAGGCTGAGAAGGAATTTGGCGACCTGACGCCGGAGGAACGGGAGCTGTTCGAGCAGTTCGAGCTCGACGAGCTGAGGAGGCTTTTCGAAGAGACGATGCAAGAGCAGACCGAGCGACATGACGGCGGCGATCGCTGGATCGGCACGCGCGGCCGGTCGGCGTATGGTCACGGCGGAGTGAAACGACCCGGGATCCGCGTGGGGGGTCCGGGCAAACACCGCTCCGCCATACAAGTGGCGGACGCCAGGCAATACCGCCCGTACCGCAGCGACCTTACGATCGACGTACATCAGATGGGAATGGCCCTGAGACGACTGCGAGCCTTTTCGCGCGAGGGGACGGAAGAGGAGCTGGACCTGGACGCAACCATTAATGAAACCGCGAAAAACGCCGGCGAGCTGGAAATCGTAACCCGTCCCCCCAAGCGACCGAACCTGCGAGTGATTCTGTTGATGGATGTCGGCGGGTCTATGGACCCATACGCCTATCTCGTATCGCGCCTCTTTACAGCGGCAAAAAGAGCGAATCATTTTAGAGAGTTGCGCTGCTACTATTTTCATAACTGTACCTACGGACGCGTGTACGGGACGGAGCGTTTTGACCGGCCTGTTTATATCAACGATCTGCTGCGCGAATGCAGTCGATATTACAAGCTCATAATGGTAGGCGACGCGCTGATGGCGCCCTACGAGTTGCTCTCTCAAGGGGGGTCGATTACTTATAATGAGACGAATAGGGTCCCGGGCATCGGTTGGTTGATTATACTGCGGGAGCATTTTCTCCGGAGCGTCTGGCTTAACCCCGAGCCTCAGGCCTATTGGGGTGAAACGACCATAGGCCATATACGTAACGTGTTCGATATGTTTCCGCTCACCTTGGACGGTCTTACAGACGCGATGGTATGTTTGAGCAAGGGCCGCGAAAAGAGGTAATCGCGCCGTTGAGCAGCCTTATCGAAGCCGCGCGGCTCCGGCTTAGAAGCGGGCCCGTTGTCGCTGAACCTCGAACAGCTTTCTAGAACGTATTAGGCGTCAAAAAGAGGTCGTTTTAAAACACCCTCCGACATAACCCACGACCTCAGAGTCTGAAAAGCGCGTCGCAAGAGAGAAAAACCGTCCGCTTCGAGGAGTAGAAGCGGCCTTTTCGTGAGAGCTCCAATCAGTTAGGAAGAAGAGTATGACCGAGCTCAACGCGAAAGCGCCGCTGACAGCGAAAAAAATGTCCGCTTTCAGCTTCAAATCATCGATTTCCTCGTTCGCGTTATCCAACTGTTGTTGAAGCTCGTCTTTATCGAGATCGATGTATTTTAGCTTATCGTGGCTGTATTTGTTTTTGGCTTCATCGTCCTTGAGCAGAGCTCGTATGCCGAAGTAACCGCCGACGCTGACCGAGGCCACGGCCACGCCGGCCGAGATCCAGAAATAGGTCGGATGGATTCCGTGATAGCTTCCTATTTCTTTCATCGTAAAGGACAGCTCGCGAAGCGAGCGAGCGGGAAGGCGGACATCGACCTGCGAGGATTCGTAACCGCCAGCGCGCAGCTCAACCGTATGTCGACCTCCCGCGACTAGAAACTCGCCGGGAGCCCGCCCTATCAGCATGCCGTCGATCCATACCGATGCATTGATGTTGACCGAAATTCGTAAGGTCGACAGAAGTCCCAGCAAGGTATCGACGAGTTTTATTACTTCGATACGTTTCTCGGCCTGTTCGCCCCCGGCTTCGAGATAGGCCCGGTAATACCGCAGCGCTTCGGTGTAGCGGAATAGACGCTCCTGACATAGACCGAGATTATATAAAGTTTGATAGTGCTTGGTGTGCCCTCGCAGGATTTCACTCGCTGTCCGATACTCGGCTAGCGCCCCTTCAAAGATATCGTTTTCAAACAGCCCTTCCGCCTTGATCAAATGCGGCAGCGCGCGCTGGAACTGTTCGTGCTGTCGCGCGTCTCGCTTTCGCTGCTCATCAGACCCGGGCGGCGAATTCGCGGGTGATTGCAATTGGCCGCCTTCAGCCGATGCATCGGAAGTCGCGACGGTCGAGAACTCGCTTGCCGAATCGCTTTCAAGCCGATCTATGGTCGCCTGATTCGAGCTCGCCGAATCGGGTTGTTGAGCCCGTGCCGAAACCGTAAGAACGAGCAAAAGAAATACGCCATTCGTAACCTTCGAGAAGCTCAAACGCATCGGCTTATTTTTCTCTAATGAGGATTGGCTTTCTTCTTGGCGAAGTCGCCCGGATATCGTTCGCGGCGCTCTCGCCGGAGCGAGGCAAGGGATTGGGTTTCGCGGTGGTGGACAAGTGGGCATCAGGCGTCGGAGACGAGACTTTCGGCGCGTCTCTATTTTGATCGGTTTCTGTTAGAACCTTATCCGCGCCGCGCTCTAAAAGAGTTTCAACGGTTGTCAAGCGCTCGATAGGAGCGGTAGCGTCCGCCGGACGGTTCGACTCGTGTTTCTTTTCCGATCGGCGCCGCTCTGGCGCCGGACGATGCCGCTCGCTGAAATCGAGAAGGATAGTCGCTTCCCCGTCGGGGATAAATTCCCGGTTTTGGGTCGTTCGATCCAAAACCGCTTTTACCTTACGTATGTCTTTCGACAAGGGCAGCCTATCGCTAAATGGATTGTCGATCGGCCGTCCATCGAGATAGAGCTTCGCCCGACGCGGGAGCGCTTCGATTCTCACCAATACCGTTGCCGGGGTTTCTCGATTCCCGACATTGGGTTGTAGCGGAATCAGCCCCGGACCTACTACGGAATTCTCGATCCCTATCCGGGTTTCGCGCTGTATCGGTCGCGCTTCTGAAAGCGGTCGAGCGTTGAGGTATAGAGACAACGCAATCGCGGCTGCCGAAAGAGCGCCGCCCCAGAGCATGGCCGGAACCAACCTTTTTTGTTTCGAAATGGTCGAGGGAGAAGCGGGCGCTACACTGATTAGCTCAGGAGAGTGATCGAGAAAGGGCCAGAGAGCGGATTTCATCTCGGCACAGCTCGAATAACGTCTTTCCGGCTGCTTCTCCAAAGCTTTTTTGATAATAGCCTCGATTTCGGCGGGCAGCTCGGATCGCAGTCTAAGCACCGAGGGAGCGGGTTCGGTGCAAATCTTTATCCATAAAAGGTAGAGGGTGTCCGCGCTAAAAGGAACGTTGGCGGTAAGCGCGTAATAGAGGATTCCTCCCAAGGCGAAGATGTCCGCGCGTTGATCCACGTCAAAACCCTCTTTTATTTGTTCCGGAGCCATGAAACGCGGAGTGCCGATCATCGTACCGGGCGCTGTGAGATTTGCGGTTTGATCAACGGCAGAGGATTTGAATTTGGATATTCCAAAGTCTAGTACCTTTACGAAGTCCGGATTAGCGCCCCGGGGAATTAAAAAAATGTTATCCGGTTTAAGGTCTCGATGTACGATTCCGGCGCGGTGCGCGGCGTTCAAGGCGTCGCAGACTTGAACCAAAATACGCGCGGCATGACCGAGGTTCAGCGGACCGTTCGATTCCACCAATTGATCGAGATTGGTGCCTTCTAAAAACTCCATAACCATAAAGGGAGAGCCGTCGGGCAAGACATCGAGATCGAAAACTTCTACCACGTGTTCATTTCCGGTGGCTGTTGCCGCTTGGGCTTCTCTTTGAAAACGCTTAATAATATCGGGATCGCGCGCGAACTCGGGATGGAGGTGTTTAATCGCCACCCGGCGTTCTACCGACAGATGCTTACCCTCATAAACGATACCCATCCCGCCTTCGCCGATCACACGAAGTACTTGATAGCGATTCTGAATGACCGTACCGATTAACGAGTTATGCTTTTCCATCACGATGGTCTCTAATAAGCCCTTCGTCCGCCCGCGGCGATAAAATGTCTACCCGCGACGCGCCGTGGCCGCGTATAGCGTTATATCGCGTGAACGATTTTTATGATACAACTTCAAGCCAGAACGACTCCCTGCGTTGGTGAAGGCTATCTCTATCGGGTCTAATATCGTATCCTTTTGTTCAGGATTGTCGCATTTGGCAAAGGGCTGAACCATGTCGGCCGACAGGCACAATCAGAGTACCATTCGCTTTGATAGAAAGGGCGCTAGTGCCGGTTTCCCCGAAACCGTAGGGCTTACGATACTGTTCCATCCCCAGGTAGACCGCGTCGGCGATATCGCTCCGCTAATGGACTACGTATCGAATGAACGCGCATTGGTAAGTCGGATAGAGCCGGTATTTCGCAAACCTAACGGGAGAAGAACCGATGCGCTCGCGAGTCCGGTGTTGAGCCGCAAGCCGCTGCAGATCGAGGTCACGCAGGACGGTGGGATATCTATCTGTAACACCAGCGATACCGTGGAAGCTATCGCCGATTCAGAAGTGCTTCGTCCCTCTCGTAGCTTCTCTCGGGCCGAGTTTTATCGCGGCATTGTTCTTAGCTTGGCCGACAGAGTCGCGTTGCTGCTACACCCCATGCAAGTTACGCGTAACCATTCGGACTTGTTGGGTATTATCGGCTATAGCCCGCCGATTCAGAGATTGCGCTCCGCGATTTTGAACGTTGCGGATTTCGATGTTCCGGTTCTGTTACAGGGTGAGTCGGGAGTCGGAAAGGAGTTGGTCGCCTCCGCCATTCATCGTTACAGCCGTCGCAATGGTAGACCCTACGTGTGCGTTAATATGTCCGCTATCCCCAGCTCCCTGGCCGCGTCCGAGCTTTTCGGGTACGTCAAAGGAGCGTTTTCCGGAGCGGAGAGGAATCATTCCGGGTACTTCTGCGATGCGGAGGGGGGCACGCTGTTCTTGGATGAGATCGGCGAGACCACGTTGGAGGTTCAGTCCGTGCTGCTACGCGCGATTGAGAATAAGAAGCTTCAGCCGATAGGCGGTAAAATTCGTGATATCGACGTTCGCGTCATCGCCGCCACGGATTTCAATCTGGAGCGGGCGGTGAAGAAGGGACTGTTTCGCGGGCCATTGTTGCAGCGCTTATCCGGCTATCGGATAAACATCGTACCGCTTCGCCAGCGTAGGGACGATATCGGTCGGCTGTTCGTTCATTTCCTTAGGAGTGAGCTCGAGGCCATTGGGCAAGTAGACCGTTTGCAGGAGCGGTCTCCGGGCAGGTCGTGGATCACCGCGGGGTTGGTTGCCCAGTTGGCGGAATACGAGTGGCCGGGAAATGTGAGACAACTACAAAACGTGACCCGGCAACTCGTGATATCCAATCGCGATTCGCGGGAATTGAACGCGGATTCGGTTTTGGATGAGCTATTAACGCGAAAAAATCTTCCTGACGCGGAGGAAATGCCGACTCAAAATCAACCGGTCAAAAAACGTCGCGTCGCGGAGCTTTCTGATCAGGAAATCATCGATGTACTACGGCGCCACCGTTTCAATCTCAACCTAACCTGTTCGGAGCTCGGGGTTTCCAGAAACTGGCTGAATAAATTTATCGAGCATTGTCCCTATTTGCGTAAAGCGAAAGACCTTGGTGAAGAAGAGATCAGACTGTGTGCCGCCGAATGCGGTGATGATATCAACGCCATGGCGGCTCGATTGGAAGTTTCGCTTCGAGGGCTGCAGTTACAGATTAAGCGACTTGGGATGTAATGGCTGCGAGCGAGAAAGACGGATTTAATCCCCAATTCCGGCCGGGACATCTATTGGCGCAGCGTTATCGCGTCCGTACTCTCCTCGGTCTAGGCGGCATGAGTGAGGTTTATGATGCTTACGACGAAAAGAGAGATCACGGGGTCGCGCTGAAGATACTTCCCCGGGCCCGAACACGATCTAAGGAGCAAGTCGAGCGTTTTCGACGACAAGCTTTGGCGGCTTTACAGATCCGGCATCCGGGCATTGTCGAGGTATACGATTGGGGTAACGACAACGGAACGTACTTCGTGGTCATGGAGCGGTTAGTCGGCTCGGATTTAGGTCAAAGAATCGTTGAAGGGATGCCGTTTTCCTTCGCTTTCGTAACCAAGGTCGCCGTGCAAATGGCGCGCGCCGCTCACGCGGCCCATCGTACCGGGGTGATTCATCGGGATCTCAAACCCGCTAACGTTTTTTTAGTCCAAAGCGACGACGGTAACGAAAGCGTAAAGCTACTTGATTTCGGCGTCGCCAAGCTCCAAGCCGACGCCTCTTTTACCTATACGGAGCAGATCATGGGCACGCCGGCCTATATGGCGCCTGAACAGCTACAGAGCGCCAAATACGTCGACGCGCGCGCCGACGTCTATGCGATCGGTTGTATTATCTATGAGATGCTCACCGGCCGGCCGCCTTTTACGGCTTCAAATAAGATGGAGCTTATGCTTATGGTGACGAACGACCGTGCGGAACCGATTGAATGCTTACGCGCGGAGGTTCCGCGGGAGCTGATCCGAATCATTGAAAAGGCCATGGCCAAAGACCCGGCCGAACGCTTCGCGAGCGCGGCCCTTTTGGCCAACGCGTTGCAACGTCTCGGCATTTCATAAGTGTTAACCTTAACGTTGCAAAAACTCCGTCAGCGTAAACCGCTTTCGCTCGCGAAAAAGCGCACGAACTAAGCGCGTGCTCACTTTTTTTGAACCTCACTTAGGGTGCGCTAGGCTGCGGTCCAAAAAAAGAGTTCCGCGCGCCCTTATTTCATCGCTTTTTTCGCGTTTCCGCTCGACGTTTTTTGCAACGTTAAGGTAAACTCAATGGGTTTTATTGGAATACGCGGTCTACCGATCTCGTTGGTTCGAGAGCGCCAAAACGACTTGAATCCCTAACGGAGCCAACCGATGACGGAATCAGGCTTCACAATAACGAGAGTCGATTTCCAGCCGAGCCAGATTTCGGTTAGAACGGCCCAAAAGATACGATCGAAAGTCTTTAACTTCGGTCGCTTCTTTTATCTCCAACAGACGCCAAGCTGCTGTCGCAATGCAAGATTCTCTAGAAAGAGCTGCCGCTTGCCCTTGAATATCGCCATGCAGAATGCCCAGAAGGTCGAAAATAGCGTCACCATTTGGTGGTTATAGCATTATCTGGAAAGTTCAATGATTTCGGGGACGATAGAGTTTTCGCGGAGCGCGGGGCACACTCAGTTAACATTTTAGTTATTAGCCATTACGGGAACGTGTTTTGCATCGAGTAGCTTTTCGTCCGAAGTAACGAGTTTAAGATCATATACGATAGCTGTTGCTAATAGAAAACGGTCGGCCGGATCTTGATGAACGAGATTTAAACGACGACTTTCGATTGCGACCTCATGGGTCAAGGTCGCCTGGCGTACGGGTGCCGCTTTTAGTCCATGTTCGATCCATTGCGTAGGCGTCGGTAGAAGTTCGACGCGTCCCCTTTCCGCGAGCATAAGTGCTTCCCAGACCGAAATAGGCGACAGCCATAGTTCTGATCTCGTACTTACCAATGCCGCTCGCGTTTTCCTACCCAAACGCGTCGGTTCTAGCAAGCTCCATAGCCAAATGTGGGTATCCAATAAGAGCCTCAAAAGACCTCCCAGTCGCTCTCGTCCACGACAGGCTCCACAAGATCGCCTAAAACGCGGCCACTCTCGCGCATTGAGCCCAGCCAATTATTGGCGTTTCTTTGTCGACGTGGCGGTATGACCTCCGCTATGACCTCATTGAAACGTGTAATGACCACCGGTTCGCCAGTACGTCGCACCTTTTCCAATACAGCTAGGCAGGTGGCTTTAAACTTGGAGACGGGTATCTGTTGCATCCGATTTTTTACCATGGTCTTAATCCATGGTCAATCGGTCTGAACCAGCCCGCGACGGCGAAATTAACGGAAACGAATTCGATGCCGGGACGGAAATCAGAAAAAAGATTACAATAGGTTCTTGGTATGTATCGTGCTGCCGTAACCAGGCGGGGAAGAGTTTTATCAAGTATGCCGTAAAGGCTCGCGATCAGTCGAAAAACGCCTACCTTCGCATACAATAGAATATATCCTTACCATGGTTACAAACTGCAGAATACGGCGACCGTAAAAGTATATCTTAAGCCGATTTATCAAATAGTCTTATCGAGCGTTGTAGCAAAGATTCGACACGGATCGGGGAAACGTAAATGACTTCAATGAGTACGAGGCTTACGCTAAGAATCTGGTTTATTGGCAATCAGCCGAACCCGTATCGCTGAATGTTTGACCTGCAACCGGTACGAACTCCCAGGCGAAGTCGGTGGCATTCAACGTGAGTTTGAGTACTCCATACGCCGTTTTTTGACGAACGACGCTGGTGATTGGCTGTGCTTTAGGAAAGGCAACAGTTGGATATCGTTGGTCTTTAGTCAATGATTCGTCAATCTAACTCGATCGAATGTTTCGTAGCGGAAAAGAGTTGGCGATCGGGCTCTAGAAAAGAGAAGCTCCCGGGCACTGTTGAATCAGCGAGCTACATTCGTTAGGCGGTTCGATCCGTATTTCGGTCCGACCAGTCTCGATGAATACCCCGGCGTCAAAGGGTTGACCCGCGTTGTCGCACGAAATCGCGTTCATCAGCGAGGCGGTCTCTTGTATTACCCTTTGATACGCCGCGATTCGCGCGTCCGTACAAGCGTCAACCAAGGAGACATCCACATCGCACTGAGCCAGGCTCGCGGCGGTCGGACAGAACAACCCGATATCAAGCGCGTTTTCCAGCGCTGGCCCAGCATCGCCGACAATACGATCCGCCGTCTCTAAACACCGGTTTCGCGTGGTCTCACATTCCGCTTTTGTACCGCCGTTTATCGTAAAGGCTAGACCGGCTATCGTACAGATGACTCTTGGAGTGTCCCGAATCACGGGGGAGGAGGCGAGCAGCGTGCCGGCGCGCTCTCGATTGTCTTCACAGATCTCGTCGATTTCCTCTTGGGTGAGAGAGCTTAACGGCTTTCGTCCGGATACCCCGTGGTTCGGCGAGGAGGCGGCGTTTTTATCATCACCGTCACACGCTCCCAATATCATAACACCCATGTAACAGAACAGAACGATTCGTTTTTCGGTCACGATCGAACTCCTTCTAAAGTTAGACCTCTACTATAGCGCTGCTCGCCGGCAAAGTCATTTAGGACCGATTTTTGGAGATAGTCACATCTGTCTGAGTAAAAACTAAAACCGACCTTCGACCAACGATAAACGATAGTGGGATGAATGCGAGGTAACGGTTCAGGGGGGCTATCGATGTACGGTTACGACGGCGGTCAATTCATCCCGCAAAACCGGCTTTCGTCCTCGGGCCGGCTCGTCAGGTACAGCAAGTACCATCCTCGCCGGCCCTTCGGGCGCCCTCGGTTTTACGGGCGAATTGGCCGCCGACTTGTTTGAGGCCTGAACGCTTACAATGCGAGCGAGCAAGCTACGCGATTTCACGAGGCTCAAGAGCCGGGTTGATAACAGCAGAAATCGCGGGACTAGATCGTATCGTTTTGCCGTTAGGAAACTTTGACAATGTCGGTTCGGACCGATCATGTATAACGGTATCGATCGATCGGACGATACAAGTGACGAATTCCGCTTTCGTCGACGGGGATTTCGTATCAGTTGTTGGATAGAATAGATTCTTATCGGGCTTGTCGAAACGACCCCCGGTCGGTTATGTTGTATGGCAATAACAACCATTTCTGTATATATAAAGAAAGGCTAAGGGGATAACGGATGAGCAATGCGACAGTGGAAGTGATTCGTTTAAACTTACCGCCTGAAATCGTGCAGATGTCGGAAGGTAAATGGATCATCGGTCGCGAGCAGGGAAACCTGGTAATGAACGACCCGCAGGTTTCAGCTCGACACGGACAGATCGAGGTTTCGCCGGGCAGCTTGAAATATACCGATCTCGGATCTACCAACGGTTCCTATTTGGGATCGAGCAGCGAGCGTATCACCTCCTCGGTTGAGCTGAAGGAGGGGGACAGCATTCGTTTGGGAGAATCGGTGATCAAAATAAGAAGCGTTCCGCCGCCGGCCATGAGCGCGAGCGGAACGGTCTTCGTTGCGCAGAGCGGCGGCGTGCCTAGCGCCTCTTCAGTGGGTTCCGGTCAAGCGGCGCCTTCTGGCTCGCCGTTACCGGCGCCGGCAATTCCGTCTTTGTCTCAACAACCGAGTGCTGTCGTTCCGCCGCTATCCGAGAGGTCGATTCCCGCGATACCGTCGTCGTCCGAACGGCCGAGCGCCGCCGCACCGAGGTCTCCTGTGTCGGCCGAGTCTGATTCCTCTTTCGGATTCAGCCTTCCCGATCAGCCGGTACGTCATAGCTATCCGCTTTCGATACGCGACGCGAGCGTGGCTACCGCCATCGGCTTGGTGGCGAAAACGTTGCCGTACGCGTTGGTCCGGTTTGGAATCCTATTGGCTTTTACCGTGGCGACCATTATTTGGTATATCATCACTTTTGGAGGCGCGGCGTTTTTAGCCAATAAGGTTACTCTGATGGGATACATCTGGGCTGCTGGGGGCCTTGCTATATACGGCTGGGCTTGGTGGTTCGTGATTCGATACTTTCTTTACTTAGTCAAGGCCGGGCACATCGCGGTGCTCACCGAGTTGATCACGAAAGACAGCATAGCGAACGGCGAGAAGGGGATGTTTCAGTACGGCACCGAGGTGGTTAAATCCCGATTTGGACAGGTCAACGCCATGTTCGCGTTGGATCTGCTGATTCACGGCGTGGTACGCGCGTTCAACCGTACCCTGGACTTTATCGCGGGCTTATTGCCGATTCCAGGTCTGAGCTCGGTTATGAGTATAGTAAATAGTATAATATACGCGGCGACCACGTACATCGATGAGACGATCTTTTCGTACAACCTGGCGCGCGGCGACGATAACCCGTGGCGAAGCTCGAAAGACGGTCTGATCTATTACGCGCAGAATGCTAAGGAAGTGCTCAAGACAGGGGTATGGATCGTCGTGCTCGACAAGGTGCTTTCCGTGGTCGTCTGGGTGGTTATGTTGGCCCCGGCGTTTATCATTACATATTTATTACCCTCATCTTTGGCCGGCTGGGGAGGGACGTTTGCGTTCGTCACCGCGATTCTTTTCGCCGCGAATATCCGAGGCGCTTTTCTAAAACCGCTGTTCTTGACCATGGTGATGATCAAGTTTCACGTCTGTGTGGAAAATCAAACGATCAACGAGACCTGGGACAATCGGCTCACCTCGGTCAGCAAGAAGTTTCAAGAGATCAAGGATAAGGCCCTCGGTTTTGGCGAGCCCGCTGGTCAGCCGGCGAGTAGCTGATGATCTAAGAGCGTGTTTAATAAGTTCCTCCGCTCGTCTTTTCGGGCGGGACGGCCCAATCTACGGCGTCGCTCGCTCCTCGAAATAGCGCTGCTAGTCCTTCGTCGCGGCTCCTTGCATCTTGCACCGTCGCGCTTCGAAACACTCGGTCGGACCTTATTAAACACGCTCTAAGGCGGCCGGTCGAAATAAACCCGCCAACTGCGGCCGCGCCCGCGGGCGTGCTCGCGGCTTTCGTCCTCGTAAAAATCCTCGCCATAGCGCTGCTATGGCTGCGGTTTTTCCTGCGGGCGCGCTCGCGATCGCGCTCCGCGCTCGCGTCCGGTCTTGG
>JAFGIB010000229.1 GCA_016929805.1 Deltaproteobacteria bacterium
AACGTAGCGGAAATGCGGGAAGAGTAGAATTGTACGGCTGAGATGTAAATAGAAACTCGATGGGAGATGGGGGACCGATTACGTCAGCTGACGCTCTAGGACAGCTATTTAGCAGACATATTCAAGGTATACGGCTGCCATCCGAAGTCAATGACCGTGGGCCGCTTCATACTCTCGTAGACGAGATTGAGCGTGTTGCAGGAATAAGACACGCGGGAAGGCCAAAGCTATGAAACAAAAAACGAATAAACGCGACAACAAACCGGGAAGACCTTCAAAAGCCGAGCCGCCGAAGATTCCCTACGAAGAGGTTGACAAGCTGCTTGTCTTCGGGGAACTTGTTCCGACCAAAGACGGTACAAGCGCGACCGTGGTTTATCCTACCTATCGACAGATAGCAAGTCGATACGGCGTGGCGCATAGCTTGATCGCTGCGTATTCACAGAGTCATAACTGTAAAAGACGCCGCAAAGAAACCAATACCCGGATCTCAGTGAAAGCCGAACAGAAGCTCATAGAATCTCGTGCAACCGCCATTGCAGTAACCAAGGAAGATACGTTGCGCGTCATCGATACCTTTATACTGGACTTTGAAAACGCAATACATGAAGGCCGCGTTCGAGTCGACAATCCCACGGACTTCAACACGATGGTTAGACTTAAAGAATTTATCCAGGGAGGCGCCGATTCAAGGCAGGAGCTACATACCTCGCTTTCACTGGAAGATCTTCAGGCGAGACACAAACAGATGCTCAGAATAATAGAAGAATCATCCGCCGCGGAGCGAGGAGAAGTGGGCGGACATGAGCCTGCCAGGATACAAGCTAACAATACATCAGATGAGCTAGAGCCTCCGATCATATCTTCTATAAATGAACAGCAAAAAATGAACGTTCATTTTTTGGGCAACGGGATTCCTTCACAAAAGGCGGCGCCCAAATCGCGCGAAACCGCCGCACGCTTGCCCAACGATCAGTCTGGCGACGATAGTTCGAGTAATGAAAGAACGGGCAACACGGGCGCCCGTGGCGCCAAACACGGCAAAGATTCATATGACGATGATGATCTACCCGATATATCGTACGATGATGACGAGGAGGACGAATGATCATAGATGAATACTAATAAACAAATAAACGAACCGCCACTATTGGCAAAAAGTGGCAATTTAAAGGGGTTTTTGCCCTGTTTTTAGCGAAGAAGCAGGCTCGAACGGGCCCAAAACCGGCCCACCTCAATGGCCGCTTTCCTCGGTTTCGCGCAGGGTCTTCGGCCGGTTTACCAATCCCTGCAGTCGAACCACCAAGCCCTACCGGGGGGGAGGTCAAATTTTCGTGACCTTTGCCCACATCGGAAACTATACCCGGTGCACTTTCCGATAGCGCCAAATTCTGGAAAATGAACATGTAAATGAACAGTAAATGAACACGAAAAAAGCGTTCACTTTTTTCGGCCTCGCTCGAAATTTTGTTCACTTTCTTTAAGCAAGTAGGTTTTGGAGGGTTTTACGAGGTCCGTTCGGTCGCCGATCAGGGCCTACGACCGGCGTCAGCACGGCAAGTCGCGGACCGAGCGAAGCAGGTCCTCATCACTCGGATGGGTATAGATGGTAGTAGTGACGATCGACTTGTGGCGGGCGAAGCGTTGAGTGATTCGGATGTCGCGAGTCGCACGATAGAGATTGCTACACGAGCTATGGCGAATCGCATGAAAGCTAAAGCGCCGTTCGAACCCCGCGCGCTTTTGCCACACGCCGAAGGCGTGCCGGAGCTGCCGGGCCGAGAGGCGCTTGTTATTGCGGCTAACAAAGAGAGGTGCCATTTCGGAAGTGTCTTCGCCCTTGCGCTTCTTCCAACCGAAATACTTATCGAGTTTATTTCGGAGGGTGTCCGGGAAAAGGACCTCCTGGCAGTCTGCGTCCTTGCTGCTTTGCTTGAACACTCGAAGTTGCACTCTACGGCGGACTTTGCCGCTAGCGTCGTAGACGTCGCCAATATTCAGAGCCAATATTTCGTGCTCTCTGAGTCCCGTGCCCAACGCCACGCTGAATATCACGTGGTCGCGAAACCCGGCTCGGTGTTCCCCACTTGTTTTGAGCAACAGCCGCTGTTCGAGCTCGGTCAAAGTTTTGGGCGTCTTTGCAATTGTATCGGAATAGTTCATGTAATCTGCTCCTATCGGTTTTTACTACCCTCCACATTCAGGCGCGCTTTTGCCGCAAAGGCAAGGGAACCGGCGGTTTGTTGTGAGGTAGCGGTATGACGTTCGGCGTCGTCAAACAAGCGGATAATAAGGTCTACACTTATAAGTTCTTAATGTAGGTTTTATCCATCGCGTGTTTGCGCCCCCTTCCACGGTTCGCCCGGCAGCTTAGCAATCAACTCATCCTGCACGATTTCCGCGGCGGCCATAGGATCGTATTCACTATCAGCGCGAATAAGAAGTTGGATATCCTCACGAAAGACCTTACCTTGTAGCTTCGCTGCCAAATTCGCCTCGAACTCGGCGCGTGATACCGTTACTCGATCGTGATTCACATAATGCTGGAAACACCTGACAACCCGATTGCTATCAACACTCCCTGACCGTAGGGCCGTCCAGAGGTCGTATAAATCGCGTCCCTTTTTTCGTTGGTATAGCGCACGCAACTTCGTACCGAGCAGTTCGTCGAGCTGGTACACGGGTAGTTCCGCCGTCCCCTTAAACCATGGGTTGTCGACGGTAAACGGTTGTCGCGCAATGCCCAATACTGAGAAATGTTCTCGCGTGTTGATCTCTATCTTCAACCGCATGTCCGACACCGGAGCGAACGTCGTTTGAAACCTATAGTAAAGCGTAAAACGCCCCTGTCCTTGTTTCCATTTCGGGTCGCCAAGCCACGGGTCGAGCGTTTCGCGGATTGCGTCGACCAGTTTTCCGATAGGTCCTGCATCGCGTTGAACGAGATCGATGTCTTCCGAGTAACGCCCGGATGCGCTGAAGAACAACTTGTGTAGGGCGGTACCTCCGCGAAACACGGCTTGCTCGGCCACGATATCGTGGCTGAACATAGCGACCAGAGCGCGAGAGAGCACCAGGTCCTGTTCCACTTGTTCATTGGATGGCCAAGGAGCATGGACGCGCCAAGCGGTAATGTTCGCGCGTGGAATCAAAGGTCGACCTCCAGCTTTTCATTTGGCAGAAGATGCCATCGCTTGTCTATCTGGATATTCGCGGATTCTCCAGGCCGCAGCGGAATCGGACGCGGCCTTCTCGTCTTGAGCCACGTCGCCAGCGGCTCGGCGATATCGCCTTTTCCAACCTTATCGAGAAGAAAGCCTAGACGTTGGACGTCGGGGAGCCGAACCAAAGGCGCGATACGGACGAGCGCCTGAGGATCGATACTCTCGGATAGTTCGAGTAGTACGGTCGCGGCGTTGCTCAGATGTCCTGCCCCAACCTGGTAACGAACGAGATCGAACGCGGTGGTCTCCGGCGTGGCGACACGCATGGTCCCGGTCTCGGTCTGCTTTTCGATCACCGGCATCTGTTCGACGTAGCTACTCATCGAGAACTGGATAGCGAGCTTGCCCGCTTTCATTTCGCGAGTCGGTTTGTCGGTCATTACCTGAAACACCATGGGCTGCTGATGGGCAGCTCCGTGGAACGCGGCCGCACTCAGTAGTGCGACGTAGTAAGGTTGACCGAGGTAGCGCATCAGCTCATCGATAAACCAACTCGCCGGCGGCGAGCCGGACGCGCGATACTCGGGCGGGACCACGACGTAGAATCCTCGCCGCGGCGAAACAATCCGCCCCTGCTCTTTAAGCCTGCGTAAAGCGGTCTGGACCGCGACAAACGAGCGGGCGGTTTCAGCCTCAACCTGAGCCCGCGTAAAGGTATATCGGCCCCGCGACTGGAGCTGTTCTACCCAACGCGACATGACAGGTCTCGAAGGCATCCGGTGTTCTCCTGGTACGTTTTTACGCAATCTACTTCTGTAAGTTAGCGTAACAAGCTAACTTCTGCAAGTATATTGCATAGGCGCTGCCCAGGAACAGAATATCGGCGAACAAATACGACCGACCTTGGACTTGGACCGGGACGAGTGCCTACGGGCAGGTGGGGATAGCACGAAACGATCGACGAGGTGCTCGGCGTCGATGTAGCCGATTGTCGCGATTACCGCGCATCGCGCTGAGGCAGTACCCCGCCTTCCAGCGAGAGCTTGCGCGACACAAGCGCTAAGAGCCCCTGGAAACCGATATAAAGTCGGTTCGAGCGAGTTAGTCCGCGGCAAGAGTAACGGCGAGCTCGCCATTGGTCATAGAGCAATAGATCCCTTCGGTCGACACTCCGTGATCGTACAGATACGCCCGTCACGAACCGCGCCGAACAACCCGCGAGCTGGGATGCGTCGAACCGTAGCAACCTCCGCTCGGAGCGTTCACTCTGACTACTCTCCCGGCCGAACATTGAAAGCGAGCTTGCCAGGGTCAAGCTCAAACTCGACATATGGGAACGAGCCCTCGGATGGATGCCAAACCGCTTGACCGCAGGTTGGTAGCTGTCTTCCATCAACCATTCGATACGCTTGCATTGGCGTCGTCCAACGCGTGCGCACGAGCTTCTTCCTATCAACCGCGTCTTCACAGAACCGGTCCGTGGTCGCGAAATCGATCGGGGCACCCTGCTCGTCGATAAAAACGCGTGCTTTAACAGTATGACCGTGATCGCTAAGCGCAAGATTGAAAGAGCGGGCATCCGCAGCTTCCCAAGATACTGCGGGTTTCAAAAGCATCGAGGGCGCAAGTAAAACAATGTCGTTGAGATAGGTCACGAGCTCCCCGATATCGAACTCGGGGCCGCTACCGTCGATTACCGTGAATCGATCGAATAACTTTCCTACCATGCGACCTTTTCCGTCGCGATACGTGTCTCTTCCAATAACGGGGAATAACCCTGCGAAACGAAGACGCATATAGAAGATCCGGGACACGACTAAACCGCTATCGTATTGCCAGACGTCGCAAGCCTTCCACGCCGCGTTACGGCTCATCTTGAACCGGCCAGAAAACCCCATTCGAAACGACCAATCGCGTGGTCGACCGACAACGCCCATGAACCTCAGGTAGCTTTGCGCGGATTCGGGCAAGCTGACAATATCCCCTTCTGTAATCGGGGCTTGTACCTCGGTAGCGACCGGCAGACCGAGTTCCGCTACCTCTTTGAAGAACTTATTACGCAGACTCATGGTTAGGTTCTATCATAAAGTATTCGTGTTCTAAATGCCTTTGCGCATCATACTCGATTAAAGTCGAAAGCAAAAAGGTCAGCGAAATCGCGATAACAACCTTCTGAACCATCGAATCGACATTACGATCTACTATGAACAGCAAACCAGAACGCATTTGTTCGTTGTCTCGTGTCCGGTCAAAATGACCGTGCACGCTCGGGCGTCGTGCAACGTCATTATAACGCTACGTGCTCAAGCGGCATTTTCACCTTTCCGAAACTGCAATCGGCATCTATGCCGACCTCTATGCACGTTTGAATCCTGCCGAAACCTTGGTTGGCGAAACAGTCGCCGTCCAATACATTCGTATCTCGACACCTGCCCGAAGGATCAACCGTGGTGATCATCACCATAGTTGTCTATGAAGTGTTTCTGCTTCCCGGCTTCTACCGGTTACGCATGTGAGGTCATAATGACCCTACGCGCCCAAGCAGCGTTTTCCATTGTTCGCTGCTGCGACTGATGGATAATTCCCGGACACATTACAGGCGAGACGAACGCCAACCGGCGATTTGCTTCCCGCCGAAACCAATAGAAACCTCCCGCACCTCTATTGACTCCGACCTTTGGACAACGATATTACGAGGCTCCTTGGCGAGAAGATCAAACCAATGACCAAATCCGAACTCGTTGAAGCCGTCGCGAAAAATCGTGATGTCAGCAAAAACCAAGCGGAGTCGGTGGTCAACTGTATCTTCGATGCGATGCTCGCCGCACTGGAACATGGCGAGGGCATCGAGCTTAGAGGATTCGGAACATTTTCCGTTCGCAAGTACAACGCATATAACGGACGCAATCCGAAAAGCGGGAAAGTGGTGTCCGTACCGGAAAAGAGGCTGCCGTTTTTTCGGGTTGGCAAAACGCTCAAGGCGTTACTTAATAGTGAGTGACCTCGGGGATAATCCGTGCACGCCCATGTCACGCGGCATCATTATGATGCCACGTGCCTAAGCGACTTTCTTCGACTTTCCGGAACCGTAATCCGAATCGACGCCGACCTTGATGCACCTTCGAATCCTGTCGCAACTTTATTTGGCGAAAAGGGACAGCCGGTCGTTCCATAGCCGCCAACAAATTTCAGAAGGGTGGCTAAGGAGACCGGCGAGTTACTGATGCCGGTCATCGGTGCTCTTAGATCGGGAACAGGGAACAACGATAAACGGTTGCCCGCCAGACCCTAGACGGAAACCATAACGGGGTGTACAGGAAATCTCTTGACTACTGGAATGCAACGGTGCAACCAAGTTGGTAGTCCACGGGCTCAAGGAACAGGTATCGTGAACTTACGACAAAGCTTACGACAAAAGCATAACGCGGTCGCAGAGGCAAATGTCGCGCCAAGGCCCGGTCGAAAAACCGCGAATAATGCCAGCCGGAACGTAACGTATCGACCGAGTACAAGGCCGGCTGTTAGCGTCGACACCTACCGCAACGATCCGCTCTATCCGAAAATCGTGCGCGCGGTAGCCGGTATTTTGCAGACGGGTAAGGTCGTTGCTCCCGTGGATGTATTGATCAGAATGGATCTTCTCGCGCCCGAGCGCCTTGAAGATTGGCGTCGCGGCCGAGTTCCCTATCTTGAAAAGGTGATCATCTGCAACCTCACTCGTCTCTCACGGCTATTACGAATTCTTAGATTTCATGCGCACGACCTTCGGCTTGTTCCCTCGATCACCGTTTATATGAAATGGGGAAAAGGTCCGAAGAAGCGACTGCGATTTACGAAGACCGGTGATAGTAAGCTCGAGGAGGCATATTCTAGACATTTCGTGTGGCCTGGTAAGGGGCCGTTTCACCCGCCCGCGCCCTGGGAAAAGCAGCCGCCCGGGCCAGAAACTCGACAGCGCGATAAAACCGAATAGAGGAGTAGTTGAGGTGAATAAGAAAAAGAAGCAGCTCAAAAAGAAGACGAAGTCCGGCACGGTGATCAAGCTCCCGGTTTCTCAGGTCGGTGAGTCAAGGAGCGAGCAAGAACAAAAGCTATCAGAGAGGATGAAGGAGATGGCGATACAATTGCTGAAGACCCCTGAAGCCATCCCTACGGAACCGGCCTTTGTGGCTTCATTGATGATCGCGACCGCCGCTTGGAATATCGCCACGGGCTTCATAGTCCCTCGTGATGAATACCGGAAGATAGCAGACCAGATCGACTGGGGCAGTGTTCAGCCGTGGGCGGAGTTGCGTTCGAATGACATCGACAACCTCGTCGCCGAGCTGGTCGAATACAAGAAGAAACGCTTTCCGAACGATAGTCGCCGTCTCATCGGAACCCAGATGAGCCCTAGTGATTAGTAAATACAAACGTAACGGAAATGCGGGAAGAGTAGAATTGTACGGCTGAGATGTAAATAGAAACTCGATGGGAGGTG
>JAFGIB010000230.1 GCA_016929805.1 Deltaproteobacteria bacterium
CGGCGCGAGGACGAAAGCCGGTTTTACGGGATGAATTGGCCGCCGTCGTAGCCAAACAGTAGTACCCCCCTGAACGGTTACCTTTTTCCTATGGCTTGAGAGTGAAGACGGACAGCTTTCTGAAGAGGCCCTTTTCGAAGTGATGGACTCGCTCGAGGGCTGTTCGGTTGACCCTCACCAGAAAGTTATCGCCTTCGACGACGGCGAGCGATTATCGATCAACGAAACCGCCCGACGTATCCATAACCAGTCGAAGCTTCGCCTCGATAAAATCGAATCTCACGTCGTCGGTTGGCTACAGATGCACTACGAACCCGAAGGTCTCAGCGAACAGCAGATGGAACAATTCGAAAACCTGATCAATGCGTGGATTCAGAACTATCAGAACTCTCAACAAACAAACAACGATTCAACTGACAATTCGGTACTCACGAGTTTTTTATCATTTTCGTTTTTTTGAATCAGAAAGAATATGTTCGCGCATTCTAGCTATAGCCTCTTGATTTTGCCGAACATCAAGTTCCGGTATATAACCAAAATCCTGCCCGGTTTTATCGCGCAGCAGATCGAGCGCCTCAACGCGATAGAAGAGAGGCGTTTCTTCGTCAGACAAATAGTAGATTAGAAGACGAACACCCACGAGCGGTTTTCTATCGCTCGTTTTCTGAATAAAGGCGAAGCGCTCTTCCTCATCGTGTAGACCCGCGAATTCGTCTATTGTGCTTATCGGAACGGTTTCATCAAACTTCTCTCTCAGCTCCGACAAGCGATAGCGTTTGAAGTTATTCAGCTTTTCTTCCTGCGCGCGCGCTTCGCTTTCCATGGCTGCTAATGCATCGATCCGTTCTTGACTTCTTGCCAGGCCGGTGCGGGACAACAATAAACCGAACTGGAAAACAGCAATTGCAGTGACAATGATAACCGCGCTGGTGGAGGCAAACCGGACTAAAGCACTAAACTTACTCTTGGCTCGCAGTAAATAGAGCATCGAAGCGCCAGCGGCTAACACAATACCGTAAAAAACGACCACTGTAGGCCCACTTGGTAGATCCATCGAATATGATAGATAAAGACCCAGCACGGTGACGATTGTGCCCATCGTCCAACCGATCAAAAGCTGATCCCGGAGCCTGTCGCTGATCATAAACGCCATAATAGCCGGCGCGACTAAGAATACAAAGACCAGTAAAACCCCGGCCACGCGGACGGAAAAGGAAATCACAAAACCAAAACTCAAGTAGAACAAGAAATCCCAAAAACGAACCGCTATACCGCTATTAAACGCCTTTTCCGGATTTTCTGATATCAGCAAAAACCTTTCTCGGAAAACAAAATGAAATAGGCCGATAAAGCTATAAACCGAGGCCGCGACCGCAACATCTTGCCATTGGACCCACAAAAGAGATCCAACTAAAATATCTTCCACGTGTTCCGCGCCGTTGGTTTTTTGCACCACCAGAATGGCGGTTGAGGCCATAATCGCGTAAAAAAGACCGATTACCGCTTCCTGAGGGACTCGTTCGCCGCGGATACGAGTGATTGAAAAAATCGCGGCCGCGATCGCGGTAAAGACCAAGGAAAAAATCAATGAAGCGAGGCTATCCGGCATTATGCCGAATACAAATCCAACCGTAGTGCCGAGCGCAGCGGTTTGTGCCAACGCCAGATCGACGAAGATGACTCGGCGCCTTAATACATGGGTTCCGAGATAGGTATGAATTGCTACTAATATTAAGCATTCGAGAAAGGGTACCGTCATGAGTTCGATGATACTCAAGAGATCCTCCTAACCATCCGATCCGGCTTTCTCAAATGCTTTGACTAACCGGTCTATCCAGATATCAAACTGGTCGAAAAAACTATTCATATTCTTTTCTCCCCCCGGCGCCAGGGCGACAATCACGGGAATCGCCCCAACCCGTTTTGCGACCTGTTGCACTTTACCCACGTCGAAGTAGTTGGCCGCGAGCATAACTTTAATATTTTGGTTGCGCATGGTCTCGATTACGGAAGCGATATGGCCCGGGGTGGGAGGGATTCCAGGCTTCGGTTCCATGTAATCCACTACGTTCACGCCGAACAAGCCGGCGAAATAGCCCCAGTTTTTATGGTAAGTGACGACTTTTTTCCCGTATAAGGGCAAAGCCTTTTTCATCCATCCGCCGAGAAAATCGACGAGAGGCCGGTTCTTATATTGTTTCTTTTTTAGGAAATCGATGAGTTTACCGCGCCGAGCCAAAGCCGAAAGCGTCTCTCCGCCGATCATCTTCGTGAGCTCCACGCCGAATGTACGATGGTCGATCTCCTGTATAAACCGATTCAGGTTGGAAAGATAATAGTCGCTATTTGCGGGGTCTATTTTTTTTAATCCCGTGTAGATATTTTCCGCGATCGTTTTCCCATTCAACGGGCTCGTGTGAATATGCGGGTTGCCATAGATATGAACATCACCCTCCGCGCGACTGATGGTTACGGGTTGCTCTAAGATATCCATCCCGGCGCTAGCTGACACAAACCCTTTTTGCCCGCTTCTAATATCAGGATTATTTGACATATCCACCAAGGAGGGCGCCCACATTTCTAAATCCAAACCGGTCGCCACAAACAGGTCGGCTTTAGCGAGATCAACGGCTAAACTCGGTTTGGGCCGCACGATATGCGGGTCCTGATTACCTCGCACGATGTAGCTTACCGTTATCTTGTCTCCGCCAACGTATTCGGCTATCGACGCGTAGGCTGAATTGGTGACCACCACCTTAAGCTTGTCCGCCGCGGCGCCGCTCGCAATTATGAGCAGAATCACGTGCCATAAGAAAACCGTAAAGATAATTTTTTTTCGTCGCATCATTCAACTCCTTATTCTTTTTGAGCCGCTCAATACTTTTCGTGCTTATGCGGGCCGGCAGCCCAATCGATTTGCAGCAACAAGCGATCATCGGTTCTTCGAGTTAAATCTCCATTCGCCTCTCTCAGGGGTATTTTTTCACCATGACGATACTCCAGGCGAAGATAGACGAATTCGCTTTGCCAAAATGTGACGTTCGGCCCGATGTCCCAGGCAATCGATTTGTCTATTCTAATCGTCGGCAACGCGAGATTTCCAAGCACGCCGACGAACCATCTCGTTGAGATCTGATAGTTAATAAAGGAATAAAACCCCCACGATATTCTGTCGCCGTCGGACTCTGAGAGCCCGAGCGTCACCGACTCGGAATCGCGCGCGGTTTCTTTTCGTATCAAAAAGCCTTCGGACCGCCAGGTGAAGGAGCGGTACTTCGCCTGTTGAACCGGCGTCCATTGCAGCGTGAGATCAATACCACCCCCGAAGGTATGACGCCACGCTTCATCGTTTATCGTTCCGTCATCGCGCATATATCCCCTTTTATTATTAACGCCCCAAATCCCGCTCAAACCGAGCTCCAGATAAGTGCTTTCGCTGAGATCATAATAATTTTTTAAGTGAGCGAGAGCCGCCGGAATGCTAAAAAATTCGCCGGCAAATAGCTCCGAGTTTTCCGCATTGGTAAGTTCTATGGTCAACTCATTTGCATGGGCGAAAATAGGAGGCATAAACCATTTGATGCCCAATCCCGTCTGCGTTATGCCTTCCTCGCCGAGCGTTAAGGTTAAGGCCGAAGGATAGCTCACGTAATCCAAGTCGTGCTCGTGCCAGCGGTTTACAATCCCGAAATTTTGTCTGAATCGACCCACGGTCAGCGAAAAAGAAGGTATGATGGCGAACCACGTCATGTACATCTCTTCAAGTCCTACCGAAGGATGTGGCTCCGGCGCGAAACATACAGCGGCTTTGAACATCGAGAAAGGGTCTAAGACATGTTGTAGATGCAGCGCGGCCTCCCTAAGCGTAAAACCGGTCCTATCGTCGGCGCCGGCGTAAAGCCTACTTTTTTTATCTATGATAAGAGTTCCCAGAAAATCGCCGCTCATACTGATTTCGGGATTGAGCTTCTGTAAAGCCAACGCGCCCCATAAAAAATTCCGTTCTTCCGGTTTGGTTTCTGTCTCCGGGGCTTTGGCTTCGGTATCCGCCTCCGCTACCAGGCGAGCCAGTTCATCTGCCTCTTTCTCCGTACGGATTTGAGCAACTTCATTCTCCAGCTTACGAATCCGTTCTTGCATAGCCTGTTTTTCGCCATCCGCGATAGGAACCGATGCCGCATCTGCGGGTAGTTCTACCGCCGCGGGTTTGTCGCTGACTTGAGCGTAAGCTCGAAGGTTAATCAAACTGAAGATAACAACCAAAAAAGCGATCGGATGAACTACGGGTTTTTGCATTTCGTCTATAGGGCTTTCTTTTTTTGGATTCTAGAGCAGAAGTCATTTCGATAATCGGAGAGCGCTGTAAAAGTATGGTCTTTTCAGACAACCCCTCTTCAGGTCAAAGCAAATTCCGTGCCTGATAGTTTCGTGACAAGGACTTATATCGCTTTTGGACAGAAGCAAAAGGCATCAGGCCTCTTCTTGGGTCGAAAATATGGGTTATTGTAATCTTGAATCGCGCCCTGAACCACGGCTCTGAAGATTACACGGAACGCGCTTGTGAGAAAAACATCGCGAATAGCACCCAATCGCAGCGCTTTCAACCGTTTCGATCCAAAACCGATTACGTAATATGAAATTAAAAATTTCGATAACCGTAAATTCGGCCTTAAGTGTTTCGATAGTTATCGAGATCGTATTTCTGTACATAGTGGCTGAAAGCGCGCTGGGTTAGCCCCAGGTTTCGAGCCGCGTCCTTCTTGCGCCAATTGACTTCGCGCAATGCTTCTAAAAGAAGCTCTTTTTTATAACCATCCACTTTTTCGACGAATTTACCCGATTCCATCCCTTCCGAATTACAGCCTTCTTGAATCTCCACCGGTAAGTGATCCAAGTCCACTACACCCCCGCCGGCAAGAACGAGTCCTCGTTCCAAAACGTTTCTCAACTCTCGAACATTACCCGGCCAATCATAATGCAGTATGGCTGAAACCGCGGCTTCGGTAATTCCGTCGGCAACAAGACCGCAACTTCGAGCAATCCGCGGCAACAGATGGAAAGCTATTTCTGCTATATCTTCTTTACGAATTCTAAGCGGGGACAAATGGATAGGAAAAACATTGAGTCTATAATATAAATCGTCGCGGAAACGACCCGTCTCTACCAGTTTTTTTAGGTCTTTATTGGTCGCCGCGATAATTCGCGCTTCCACTGGTACATCGGTCGATCCACCGATGCGGGTAAAATGTCGATCCTCCAAGACTCTCAAGAGCTTGGATTGAAGTTCCAGTGGAATTTCGGAGATTTCATCCAACAGAATATCGCCTTTGCCCGCTAGTTCGAATTTTCCTTTACGGGATTCGTAGGCGCCGGTAAAGGAGCCTTTCATATGACCGAATAGTTCTGATTCGAATAGAGAAGAGGGAATGCCCGGGCAATTTACTTTTATTAAAGGTTGGGTATTGGATACGGACCGACTATGAATCGCGAGGGCGACGAGCTCCTTGCCCGTACCGCTTTCTCCTTGGATTAAAATATTCGAATGGGTCGGCGCCACTTTATCGACCAACTCTCGCACCTTTTGCATGGCCGCGGAACGCCCTACGAGTAGAACCTCCGAGGCTCCTTCTAAAAACTGATCGATCAAATAGGAGTGTTCGGCACGAATCCGAGCTGACTCCAGCAATCGCTCCACTAACATCCCCAACGCTTCCAATTCAAACGGTTTTTGAATGTACTCGGCAGCTCCGTAGGTCATCGCTTTAACGGCGTCTCTGATCGTGCCGTAGGCGGTAATAACCACGGCCGAAACAGCGGGTTGCTGAGTCTTCGCCAACTTTACAAGCTCTATTCCGGATCGGTCCGGCAACCGAACATCTGTAATCAATACGTCAAATAATTCTACCTCGAGTTTCTTCGATGCTTCGACAAAATCAGCCGCCGCGACCACGGTATGTCCGGACTCTTCAAAACGCATACGAATGAGTTTTACGCTTTTGGGCTCGTCGTCGACTACCAGTATCTTTCCCATCGATTACCGCCTTTCCGGTCCTGGGATGTAAAGTCGCGCGACGGTACCGCCTGTTTCGCGTTTGGAGAGCGCGATCACGCCGCCATGCAAGTCGGCGATTTTTTCCACGACTGAAAGCCCCAGGCCAGTACCTCGGGATTTTTTCGTGTATAAAGGCTCGAAAACCTTTTCAACCTCTTCATCAGGTATACCGGAACCGGAATCAGTGATCGAGAAGGTAACGCCGCCGTTCGTGTCGTGGGTGGCGGAAAGCTCGACCGTCTTTCCCTCGCTGGACGCTTCAACCGCATTTGTCGTTAGATTAATCAATGCACGTTCCAACAGCAAGGGATCGGCAAAAACCGTTACGGCGTTCGCGTTTACGCTAAATCGGGGTAAAACAGTAAGCTCATTTTTATAGGTGACGTGTTGCTTTACCTTCGTGCACACCTTTTCCAACAACGTCGCCGCCGGAATCGCCTCTATTCGCAACCTCACCGGACGGGCGTAATCGAGCAAATCTTCGATGAGCTGTTCGAGTTTATCGACTTCTTCTACAATGTCTCCCACTAAATCCACTGTCTCCGGATATCGGCGAGCGAGATGCTCGGCCGTTCCGCGTACGATATGCAGAGGATTGCGGAATTCATGGGCCAACGCCGCTCCCATCTGACCGATTGCCGCCAATCGTTCATTTCGGATGAGCCGTTGTCGTACATCGTGCAAGACACCGCTGACCCGTTCTACTTCATTCTCAAGACTGTTCTTTTGAGTGGATACTTGGCTCAGTTGTCGCCGTTTTTCAACAATCTCGCGCCGTAACAGACCCGTATGCTTATTGATCTGCTGAATCATCTGATCAATTACCGACTGGAGCGAAACCAACTCGTTCTTGGAACGGACCGGTGGATTAAGTTCGAGCCAGCCGCTTTGTCCAATCAGCGAATTGATGGAGTCAAGGGGCCGGATGATCAGCAAAAACGTAAGGATATTAACTGATATTCCTACCGTGAGAAGCAATATCAGCGTGAAAATTTCATGAGCGAGTTTCTGTCGATTCAGCACTTGTAGCAATTGATCGAGCCAGCGAGCCGCATGAATGACATACACTATCCTCCCGCTGGTATCGCGGACGCCGATAGTAGCATCAATAACGCGTCTTCCCTCGTGCTCATGATCCGAAATGTTCCACGCCTGTTTTGTTTTTCCCTCCAATACTTCTACGATTTTTCTTTCGTACCACCTTTTACCTATATTTTCTCTTTTGCTGGCTACTTCCACCGTAAGCTGTCGATTAATAATTAGAATATCCAGATTGTCCAAACGGCCGGCCATTTCTTCGATTGCGGCTTGTTGCGTTTTAATGGGTTTGCCGGTCTTCAGGTTATCTTTAATCAGAACGGTAAGTCCGATAGCAAGATGTCGAAGCGAATCTACCTCCGCGGTCAAAAAGGCTTTCTCGGTCTCTCTTAAGGACCAGGCCGCGTATACCGCCCAGACGAGGATAATAATAATATTAAGCGGCAGTAGATATTTAAGTCTCAGTCCCACAAGTACCGTTTCTTCCTGTCTTAGATAGGTAACAGCCTCCGGCCAAAAAAACAACGCGACTCGACACTAAGTGCTCGCGCGAAAACAACTTCACTTTTTTCGTCCCCTATTGGGCGGCGTGTCACATTTCCTCAATCGCGAAATCCTCAAAATATCCCTAATAGTCCTTCGGTTTCGCTCAATCGGTAATATGACACGCCATCCCAATCTGGGCGAAAAAATGTAAATTTATTTTTGCGCGAGCCCTAAGGGCGTGCTCGCTTTTTGAACCCGACTTAGGGTGCATAAAGCTCGGGTCCAAAAAAAGTTCCGCGCGTCCTTATTTCATCGCTCTTTTCGCGTTTCCGTTCGACGTTTTTTGCAACGTTAAGGTTAACACTCAAAAGACTGAAATCGCGTTTCGCTACGACCGGTTGAGACGGGGAAAAACCGTTCTGTCTAACAGGTTCAATCCGCTGATCAGCTTGCCCGCAAAAAGCCCATCCCCCCCTATCAATCCCAGACGATCGAGCATCCCCGCGGCGTCGATCCGGTCGCTCTGCCGAGAAGCACAAAGCCGTCTTGCTCGACTCGGGCGAGGTCGGAGGTCTGAATCGCGCAGACCGAATCGAGGTTGGCCAAATCGTCGATTCTTAATAGACCCGCATCCCGCGCTTTCAACGGAGCCAGCGTCTCCGGGTCGACGACGCTGGCGCGCACCCAGCCCGGCGGGTAAAACCGACGCGCTCCGCCGCGGCGTCTTTCAACCGCGTCGCGCAAGGTGGTCTCATACATCTGCGAGCAAAGCTCGGTCATCCCGTATTCCTGGATAATATAAGCCTCGTCAATACCGTAGCGCTTCGAGAGCGACGCGCGCAAAACCTCGCTTTGAACCTCTCGCGACCTCCCCTTAAATCCTCCCGTCTGCATCACGCGGCTGCCGTGCGGCAGAGACCACCTTTGCTCTTGAAACCCTTCTTCCGCGTGGACAAAGGCAAAAGAAGTCCCGAGTAACGCGACCGGTACGTTGTCCTTTACCGCGCGGTCCAAGGCGCGCGCGAGCTTTTCGAGATCTAAGCCGTCGTCACGCCAGACAAACTCGCTTTGCCCAGAGCCGAACCAGGCGATGAAACGCTCTAACATGTACGATAACGAGGAATCTCCGGCCTGTTGATACGTCGGCGCCAGAACAAAAAGTCGCATCAACTCGACGTCGGGGAAAAGGGCGTATTTGGCCCGGACTCGCGCCGCCCGATCGTATAGCGATAGATCAAAAATATGGTGGCTACCTCGAGCTGATACAGTCGTGCCCGAGGTACGGAAAACCGCTCGATCGTTCGAGCTATCGTGCCAGGCAACCCGCGCGTAGCGAAATACCTCGGTCGGCAAGGCGACGAATGAATCCGCGCGACGGCATTGTTGCCGCGGTTTGAGACGGCTTGATTCAACTAGCTTCCGGTAGGGCTGAACCTTCTCGGCCTGCCACGCCAACACCTCGCATAAAAGCGCGTCTCGCGCTCGATCGTCTCTGCCGCCCGGCGCCAATCGATCGATCAACGCGGTGATTTTTTTCCACAACCGATCCCGTTGACTGTTCACCTCGCCTCCGTTGCCTTGATCAAATACGGCGATATGCGCGTCAATCGTGCTCTGAGAGAGTCTGTTTAAAAGCAACTGTGGACAATAGTTCTTTTTGCGTCAATTCAACTCGGCTCCGATCGCAGATTGAAAACGATTCTCGTTCGTGTTACGCGCTCATACGGCAGAATGACGTCTCCGAATGGAAGCGAAGCGAACACAAGCGGCTGAAACGAGGTTTGATTTCCTCTGAAGCGAGAGAAGAAATGGCTCGTATTCTTGTTATCGAAGATGAGTTGGATCTGCAGAAAGTACTGCAATATAACCTGCAACACGCGAGTCACGAGGTGCTATCGGCGATTCGCGGTGTAGATGGTTTACAGCTCGCGCAGCAGAAGAAGCCTGATCTCGTGATCCTCGATCTCATGCTTCCTGACCTTGCGGGCACCGAGATCTGTAAAACTCTAAAACGCGATCCAAAAACGAAAAATATTCCGGTAGTGATGCTCACCGCCAAGGGATCGGAGATCGACCGGGTGGTCGGGTTCGAGCTGGGCGCCGACGACTACGTGGTCAAACCGTTTAGCGTTCGCGAGCTTCTTTTACGCATCGAGGCGATTTTACGTCGCGGGCGAAACGAAACCGGCGAACCGCAACAGGTGATAGATTTCGGCGTGCTGCGTATCGACCGGGAAGCGCACCGGGTATGGGTCGCCGGTCGGGAGGTAGAGCTCACCGCCATGGAATTTAGGCTTCTAGTGACGTTGTATGAACGGCGCAATCGGGTGCAAAACCGCTCGACGCTTTTGGACGACGTATGGGGAATCGAGGCGGCGATCACCACGAGAACGGTGGACACCCATATTAAACGGCTGCGAGAGAAGCTCGCTCAGGCGGGCGACTATATCGAGACCGTGCGCGGCGTCGGATATCGTTTCGCTGAAAGCGCGGGAGAAAAGCCGCGATGAAGCTGGGCATCCGATCAAAGCTCTTTCTGCTCTCGCTGAGCCTGATCGGTTTGACACTAATCGCCGCTAAAATCTACCTTTCGACAGCGCTTGAAGGCTATCTAACCGAGAGGATTCGAGGTGATCTGTTCGTGCGCCTAGACATCGTGGCGCACAACGCCTCTAATCTCGACGCGTCGTTGGAAGAGATACGCGAATGGGACGCCTTTTCCGACCAGATGGGCCGACTCACGCGAGCGAGGGTGAGCGTAATCCGCCGAGACGGCGTAGTTGTAGGTGATTCCGAGGTTGTCTTCGACGGGATCGCCAAAATGGAAAATCACGCGAGGCGCCCGGAGGTTTTGCGGGCGCTCGCGAGCGGCCAAGGGGAGAGCTGTCGCTATAGCGAGACGATAAAGACGCGCTTTCTCTACGCCGCAAAAAGGCTTAGCCGGGGAAACCAGACGCTCGGCTTGGTCCGTCTGGCCATACCGCTTACCGAAATCGACGAGTCGGTCTCGGCGCTAAAACGGCTGATCTTCATCGCCGCGCTGCTCGCTCTGGTTTTAGCTATTCTGCTCTCCGCCGCGGCGACACAGCTCGCCTCGCGAAATCTCCGCGCTCTAACCGCGATTGCCAAAACCATGCAGGCCGGGGACCTGTCGGTGCGAGCACGTGTAGCGGGACACGACGAGTTCGCCGATCTCGCACGCGCCCTCGACGGCCTCGCTAAAAATCTGTCGCGCTCCATGGCTGAGCTACGCTCCGAACGCGATAGGCTCGACGGAATTTTAACCGCCATGAGGGAAGCGGTTCTCTTGGTCGACCGCGAGGGGCGAGTGGTCCTGATAAACCAAGCTTTTCGCGAGATCTTTTTGGTCCGCTCCGAGGTTGTCGGCCAACCGCTTATACAAGCCGTGCGCCACGCCGAGCTGAAGTCGCTCTTGGACCAAGCGGTCGAGTCAGCCACGCCGGTCTCGGGAGAGATAGAGGTAACGGGGTTAAAACCGCGTACGCTGCTGGTACACGCCTCTACGGTTGACTCGGACCGCGGTACGCTCTTGGTATTCGTGGATGTGACCGACATCCGCCGCCTGGAGTCTTTGCGGCGCGACTTCGTCGCCAACGCCTCGCATGAGCTGCGCACGCCGGTGGCCTCGGCCAGGTCCGCGCTCGAGACGCTGCGCATAGCGCTTGCGAGCGACCCGGAGGCCGTGGGCGAGTTTCTGGAGATCATCGATCGGAACGTCGAACGGTTGAATCGGCTGATCATCGATTTATTAGATCTATCTCGGATTGAGTCGCGCGAATTCAAGTTGGTCTTCGAGCCGGTAATGCTCGCGCAAATGGCCGCGACCGCGCTCGCGCTGTTCAGCGACAAAGCCGAGCAAAAAAAGACTCGCGTAATTCAAACCATCGCCGCGGATCTACCCGCTGTAAGAGCGGACAAACGAGCGGTGGAACAGATCCTCGCCAACCTTGTCGACAACGCGATAAAGTACTCGCCCGAGGGGGCCGAGGTGCGGCTTAATGCGGCCGAAGAAGGCCCGTTTATACGCGTTTCGGTCCAGGACTCGGGACCGGGAATCGAGCCCCGGCATCAACCTAGGCTGTTTGAACGCTTCTACCGCGTCGACCCCGGTCGTTCCCGCGAGCTCGGCGGAACAGGTCTAGGGCTATCGATCGTCAAACACCTGGTCGAAGCCATGGGCGGTACGGTCCAGATCGAGAGCGAGGTCGGTATCGGCTCTACTTTCTCGTTTACGCTGCGTCGATTCCAAGCGTAACTGCAAACCGCCTTTTCGCTGACCGAGATTTTACACGCTACTATTTCAGAAGCTGTTCTCTCGCCCGCGGTTATCCTTTTGCCGACGGCGCCTCGCTCGCGGTTCTTGACGGCGCTTCGCTTGAACGTCTCTCCAAGGTCGTCTCGCCCATAATCCTCTGGTAGGCGAGCAGGACATCGGCCATTGTGAGAATTCCCGAGACGCGTTTTTCGGCGTCGCTCTCTACCACCAATAGCTCCTCAAGGTTGTTGTTACGAAGCATGCGCTGCGCCTTGTCGAGCGAGTCCGTTTCGACAACAAAAAAGGTGACCTCCTCCAACAGATCGGCAGCCTTGGTGGTCGCGATGTCGCCTTGTTCGATCGCGTGTACCAATTGCTCGATACGAAAGGCTCCAACCAGCACACCGTTTTCCAGGGTTATGGGAAAGACGCGTTGCCGCGTCTCTTCCGCGGCCTGCATCACTTCGTGAATGCTCATTTCGGGCTTGATGCGAACAAAACGCCTTTTTCGACGAAAGACATCGCCCACGCGCACGTTACTAAAGATTTGGGGCGTGGTCGCTCCGAGTTGCGGCAATGCCGACGCTCGTGAGGAAAGCTGGCTGCCGTAAATCGTCCAGTCCCTGCATATCAAGAAAGCAAACGTGCAAACCCACATGCTCGGTACGAGCAAGCCGTAGTCACCCGTGAGCTCGCTAACCATAATCACCGTCGATATCGGCGTATTGGCCGCCGCGGTAAAGAAACCCGCCATGCCGACGATCGCGAACGTCGTCGGGTGTAGAACGATCTCAGGCATTAATCCGTGAAAGATCTTACCTACCGCGGCTCCTAGAGCGGCTCCAATCACCATGGACGGACCAAAGACGCCGCCGCTTCCGCCCGAGCCGATCGACGCCGAGGTGGTTACGATCTTTCCGAGCCCGACTGCTAACAAAAGCAAAACCGGTATGCCTTCGCCATCGGTGTCGATTACGTGCTGAATAATGCCGTAACCGCCGGACAGCACATCCCCGACGTCCCTTGTCTGCCTAAAAACCGTTATCAGCACAAGCCCGATAAGGCCCGTAACGGCACCCCCCAACATCGCGCGAAAGGCCCGCGGCACCCGCATCCGCGCGGACAGCGAGCGCGCCCCCTCGAAGGTGACGATAAACAAGAGGGCGGCGAGCGCGACCACCAGCGCGAGCACGAGGTAAGGTCCGAGCTCGAGCGGGTTAGTGAAACCGTGCTCGAAGGGAAGCGAGAACATATGTCCCCAGCCAAAGCGGCTGGCATATACAGCGTAGCCCACGATGGATGAAACCATGGCCGGCAGAATCACCTCCGCCTCGACCTCGGACGAGGAGTAAAGCACCTCCGCTGCGAAGATCGCACCGGCCAAGGGCGCGCGAAAAATCGCTCCCACGCCTCCGCCGATGCCGGCCGCCAGCATCATTCTTCGACTGCGCGAGCTAAGCCTGAGTCGGGTCGCCAAAAAGCTGCCGAAACCCGCTCCGATCTGGGCGATCGGTCCCTCCCGGCCGCCAGAGCCTCCGGTACCGATGGTGATCGCGGATGCCACCATCTTGACCAACGGCACGCGAGCGCGAATGCGACCGAGCTTTCGGTGGTAGGCGTCAATCGCGGAATCCGTGCCGTGTCCCTCGGCTTCAGGGGCCAACCAAAAGACCAAGGCGCCGGAAATCAATGCGCCAATAGCCGGTACCAGAACGACCAGATAGGGGATAAAAGCCCCCGGTTCAATATCGAATTCGGACGGCTCGCCGGCCGGCCCTCCGAGGTCTAACCCGATCAGCGCCGTGAGACAGAGCTCGCGAATAATCTGAATCGCGAATTGCAAAAATATCGAGGCGACACCACAGGCAACGCCTATCAAAACTCCTAAAAACAACCATTTACCCGCGACCGCGAAGTCAAATCGATTCGCGAGCCACTTCAATCCATTTCGCATGGCGCTTATCCTTAGGCCATCAAAAGGCTACATCAAGTAAAAGTCCCGCTTTTTTAGGATTCGCGTTGATCGCGCGACCTTTTTCTGCACCGAACATCAACGCGATGTAACCGGTCAGGGACATAGGCATTAACCATAAATAACAGCGAAAAACCTCGTAGCGCGGGGGCTTGTCCCCCGCAAAACCGTAACCCAACCACGAATTGTTGTGCCGAA
>JAFGIB010000231.1 GCA_016929805.1 Deltaproteobacteria bacterium
AATAGCCTTATAAATACGTAAAAGAAAACTTATAAACAAATAAACTGAAATATACCCGAGATATCGCACCTTGCCATACTCGATTGCTGGCTCAAAACGGCGGTTCTAAGGCATTCGTCGGTGGGAACGTCCGAACGTACCTTCCTCCTGGCGGAAAACGGAGCTACCCCTCGGACCTTGCGGGCTTTCGGGTAGATTGATTGGAGCTGACGTCGGGAATTGAACCCCTAACGTCTCGGGTACAGGCCGAGAGCTCTACCGATTGAGCTACGCCAGCGGAAAATCAAACGTCCATTCCGTCAACGATGAGGCGTTCAACCGAATCGCGAAGAATTAAACGACGTCCGGACGTACCGCTCCCTCGGGTTATCTTTGGACCGCGAAGCCTACCTTCGCTTACCAGCCTAGCGACCGAACGGCGAGTCAAATTGAGAAGTTGCTGTACCTCGTCGAAGGTCATTAGAGGTCTATATTCGGCAAGTAAAGATGTTTGTATGTTTTTACGTATCGGCATATGTTTGGTATATGCCATCCTATGCCATTCCGCTAAGGAGCGTTTTTACTATCGAAAACCTTCCTTATTCCTACCTTGGCGGAATTATTGATTTTATCGGCCGGTTTTATATCTACTAGAGTGGATATCGCGGTCTTTGAGCCAAGTCTTTAGAGTTTTGCGATGCACTTCGAAGAGATTCGCTATCGTTGCAGTCGCGAGATAAGCCGGTCCGGATTCATCGCCGAATCCGTCGCGTTCTTCGTCGAGAGCGATGTTCAATGCGGCGTGGAACCGACGCCCCCAATCATCCCGGTTCTCGGTCGGTCGGTCAGCGCGCGGCAAAGTGGCAAGCTCTCGAATCGTTAGCTCGTCGTTCTGTGTAAAGCTCCAAGCGGCGCTAAGGGCGATTGCGTAGGCTTCAAATAAGCGATTACCTCGAATCGCGGGTTGCGAGCCAAGACCGATAGCCGATAGCGCGTTCAAGTGTTTCGACCATGCCTTTTTTCGGTTCGCGGCATTGGTCCCGAGTAGTTCGCCAAACTCCGCGATTCTTGCGAGCGCAATATCAACGTGTCGGTGCTGAGATGTTTCGATCTTTTCGAGTACCGCGAAAATCTCGTCTTTTGAATTTAGTATTGCGCGATCAAATCGTATTAACCTTCGCTTACAATCGTTTTGGTATTCGAGCAAATCAGGTCTATTTTTCTCTTGGCGGAAATCGGTTTTTATTACTTGCTGCAACCATTTTCGTTCGTTTAGAGCATTCTCTAGAAACTTATAAAGAGTATCGACTTCGTCCTGTTCCTTTGTCGAAAGAGGTTTTTCGGAAACCATCTTATCTTTGTCGCTTGGAGCTTTATTTTTCGGCATTCTATAGTTTCGATCTGTAATCAGTTGGGTCAAAACATGAATCGTATGTGGTCTTATCGATATGTATCCACTTAGTACCCGGAATTCCGCGACGAGCGACCTTTCCAGCCTGGTAGGGGAAGGCTGACTCGAATATGAGATGCCGTTTTTGTTTTTTTGCGATTCGCTTCGCCAACCGTATCGCGGGACCGAAATCCCAATCTTGGCTTACGATAATGGCGACGTCGTAGTTTTGATCATACGTAAGTTCAACAAGATCGACGGCGATACTGACATCGACGCCTTTTTCTTGGCCACCTGGGTTGACTCGCCCCCGATACACGTAAATTCCACGGCTTTTTAGATAGCGAAGTTTATTGTTCCAGAACTCATGCCATAAAACTTGCTTTGGAGAGCCTTCTTTGTCAGGTACACCGGTGTAGAAGCGGGTTTGCGTAAGGACGCGTCGCGAGTCGCCTGTAATTAGCGTATTTGCCAACTTCTCGACGTCGTAGCTAGGATATTTGTAAGGCGAATGTGGTATCGATTTATCCCCCCAAGCGTTCTTGGCTAGATGGTAGAGATTTTGCCCATCGATGAAAACGATCGTTCTCACTTGTGCCTTAAAAAAGAACACCCGCCCAGGGTCGCCGTCCGAAGACTGCTTCCAGCAGGCGGGGTGGAAGTAATTCAATTATGCATAACGAAACATGTTTGTCAATCATGTCTTATCTTGTCCTACCGTGTCACGTTTAATACCGAGTTTTTGGGGCAAGGTTTCGCTAATAATCCGTTGCGCCAGATCTTCAATTTGCATCGCTGTTTCAAGCGTTCGCGCCTCTCGCGGTATTCCTCGAACGACTCCGAGGTAATACCGTTCGGCCACAGTCACGCTATGACCGAGTTGTCGCGCGCTCATAAAGACCGACGCGGCGCCGTAGATGCCGGGTGCGTTCGTTAGAAAGGTTCCGCAGGTTTGCCGTAGGTTTTGCCAGGAGAACTTAGGGGCACCATAGTCGCGCAAAAGGCGTTTTCGTGCTGCTTCAACTCGGGTATGAGATAAAGGCGCCTTTCCTCCGAAAACGTAGGAGTCCGAACCGGCTCGGAGCTTCATTGCAGCGAGAAGTGTTCGAAGGGTCGAAGCAACCTCTAAACCAATCGTGCGATAACGTTTCGTTTTGGTAACCGAAGCTTTCAGGGTAATCTCACCTACCGGCTGGCCGTCGTTATCGAGCGCTTCGAGATCGACATCTTGCCAGGCCAGTGACTCGGCTTCGCCTACGCGGCAACCGCTCAAAAGTGAGAACAAGACAAACGGTCCGATCGGCTCGTATCGGGGCGTCGAGCCAATAGAGCGTAGACCGATGTGTTCGTCTCGCGTTTCAGAGAACGTTTCACTATCATGGCGGATCGTTGATTCAAGTAGCTTTCGACAAGCTCTCGAAGTGAGATAAGCTGGCGCGTCGTATGATAACGGTAGTGATTTCAAGCAATGACGTATCGATTCGCCGTCTATATTTGACAGTCGCTTTTCTGCTCGCCACGTAAGTAACATGGTTTTGATGGCGCGAAGTTCGATATTCACTGAATTAGGCGAACGATCGTTTGTTGAGCCTTTACGCGCCCCTCGACGACCGCCTTTAGAAACCGCTTGTTTGCGTTTCGCTACCCGGCTTTCCCGAAACGCGCTAAGTCGAGCGGGGTTCAAATCAGCAAGCGTTTTTACCCCGTTTTCCTCGGACCACGCTAGAAGCTTGTTTGTGGCGTCTTTATAAACGTCAAGAGTCTTTTTTCGAAGCCTGTTATTGCAGTCTGCAAGGTAGTTTTCGACTGCCTCACCGAGTGGCGTACGCGTTACCAATGGTGCACCGCTTTCAATTTCGGCACGGCGCTTTGCCAAGGCTCTAGAACGTCGAATTGCCCATTGCCGGCGAGATTCTCGGGAAGGGAAAACGGTTGAATCAAGCTTGAATTCGACCAGCTTACCGGTATCCGGGTCTCGCCATCTGGCCGCCCAGTAGATGTAGGTTGTTTCGCCCTTTTGGAACTTGCGAGGTATTAGCGAGACCAGCGGGTGAGCTGGGCTAATTCTTCGAATTTTCTTTCTCACTTCTTTCTCACTTCCATTTTACGTCTAAATGGCTTTTCATGTCATACGAAGGTTTTTCAAAATGTGGTAAATACCTCTTGAAAACGGCACTTTATATGCTACCATATGACATGATGAGATGCAAAATAGAATGCTTTGGGAGCAGGAGGTCGTCGGTTCAAATCCGGCTTCCCCGACTAGAATTAGCTAAATACTTACGGCTCATATAAAGAAGGGCGGGTGACATAATCACTCGCCCAATTTTACTTTTCGTTTCTTTTCGATTCAAATCGATTCTGGTCGACTCGGTTCGAATCACACGTTGCTCATTCGAGCCACGTAATCTTAGTGTAGCGCTTTCTCCAAAAGAAGAATAGACCTATTTTCTCTTGGCGGGTTGGGTGAGCTTGACTTCGGTCGGACGTCCGCCAACGTGAGATAGCGAACTTTTCTAACTTGGCGGTTCATTCCATCTCGACTGGATCTTGGTTCAAACTCGAAATACGCGACCTACTAATTTAATACTAATATTTCGCAATTTAGTAATTGACTACAGAAAAAACTAGTTTAGTATTTTTTAGTATTAAATTAGTAGGTGCGAAATGGTAATTAAAAAGCCTCAAAAACCTCCTAAATGGGAAGAATTGGTAAAAAAATACAGTAATTTTGGAGGGTTATTCCGAATTACTGAAGCAATGATAAACACTCACGTATCCCGCGGTTATCCGCACTGGGATAAGCTACGACGTCTAACGCCGCCTCAAGGCCTGACATCTGATCAGTGGTGGTTTGCGATCAAAATTTCGCGAGGTTCGCAGTATCGGCCAGTACCGCTCAAAGATACCGTCGGCAGACCGTTCGTTTTTCTTGTACCGGACAGTATCCAGGAAAACTTACACGCTATAGACTGCGGAGCTGGAAAGTCTCAGCATTTCTCAGAGCCAATCACGAATCCACAGACGCGCGACCAGTATCTGATTCGCTCATTCGTCGAAGAAGCGATCACCTCAAGCCAACTAGAGGGTGCGGTAACGACGCGCGAAGTTGCCAAGGAGATGATACTGTCTGGTCGCGCTCCGCGAGATACGAGCGAGCAGATGATATTGAATAATTATCTCACCATGCGGCGCATTGTTGATATAAAAGACCAGGAAATGACGCCTGAATTGGTATTCAACCTTCATCGACTTGTTACGGAAAAGACTCTCGATAAGTTCTCCGCCGCAGGACGCTTTCGCTACACCTTTGAAAAGCGAGTTGTAGCTGATATGGAAGGCGAGGTATATCACGAACCTCCTGACGTAAAAGAGCTCATGAACCGACTTGAGGCGATGTGTAATTTCGCTAATCAAAAAACCCCCTCCTATTTTATTCATCCTGTAGTGCGCGGCATTATTTTACATTTTTGGCTCGCTTACGATCATCCTTTCGTAGACGGTAATGGACGCACGGCTCGCTCTCTTTTTTACTGGGCGATGTTACACTATGGGTACTCGCTTTTCGAGTTTATTTCGATCTCTAGTATTTTGAGAAAAGCTCCCGTAAAATACGCTCGCTCGTTTCTATACACCGAGTCGGACGATAATGATATGACTTATTTTATTCTCTATCAAACTGAGGTTATTCATAGAGCAATCGAAGAGCTACATACATATATAGATAAGAAAAGCGTCGAGCTACAACAACTTCAATCAGAGATAAAAGTACTGCAAAATTTCAATCATCGTCAGGTCGCGTTACTACGCCACGCCCTTAAGCATCCTATTCAAGAATACACTATTGAAGGCCACCAACAAAGCCATAACGTAGCCTATCAAACAGCTCGTACCGATCTACTCAAGCTTCACGAATATGAACTCCTAGAGCATAAAAAACGGGGAAAAGCTATGGTCTTTTACGTGCCGCCTGACCTTGCCAATCGACTCCGTCGCCTCAGTATTTCTTAGTATTTCGCGCGTTTTTCGCTCCGAATATCGAAAATATCTTTGGCGGACTACTATCAGCTCTCGATATGGGGCCTTACGACGTCCGTATTTCATCCAAAACCGCCAAGGGATGAATGGCTGGCCATAAGTGGTTGAGTCGTTGCGCTCGACTACTGCCTTGTTGCCGACAACGGCCGATTGCGATTAAAAACGAAACGAGTGACGCTAACCAAGCTAAAAGCCGGGTCGCGGGATTCAAGCCGGGCTCGTTCGCCCTCTATCTGTCGCCGTAGCATCTCGGCGACTGAAACACTTTTACTGGACACTTCGCGCCTTCCTTGCGCCTCCCCGAGAAGATCGGGCCCGGGATTGCCCAAAAACGCCGAAGCAACCCCGCGTAAAGCCTCATTTTAATAAGTTTAATAGTTTCATAGACTGAGGGCTCGCGCAAAAATAACTTCACTTTTTTCATCCCATATTGGGCGGATTGTCACATTTCCTCAATCGCGAAATCCTCAAAATATC
>JAFGIB010000232.1 GCA_016929805.1 Deltaproteobacteria bacterium
AAAAAGTGAGCACGCCCTTAGTTCGCGCTATTTTTCGCGAGCGAAAGCGGTTTACGCCGACGGATTTTTTGCAACGTTAAGGTATACCCTCCTGTTACACGGTCCGGCGAGCACGGTCGTAAAAAACGACGAACGAGCAGTAGTCGGGCGAGCTATCTCGGCCTATAAGATGTGGTCCCTTAGAAATAGGTATGGCTGGCGGAACAAGAAATCGATGTGCAATCGTTGACGCAATAAAGATGCGAAGTTGCTCGATTGAGGTCCGTCGTGTTCTTCGATAAGAGCCCTGCGCCGTTTTTCAATCGCCCGTTCGAGCGCTCTTTTACCATGCGAGAGGTCGATGTGAGTTCTTTGTGCGCGCCTATCAAGCGCGTCCATGGTCCGCTCCATGCCGTATAGATCATTCTCGTCGAAGTAGAGGTAATTATTGTCGTACTCCCTGGCGTCCGGATAACCATCGTCTAGAAATATATATGCCATGATGTGTCCTTGGGTTCGTGCTATATTCTCGTAACATCACGTATATCAACCTAACTTGGCATTGAGGTTTCACTTGTGTGACTTTTTTGTAACTTGAAGTCACGAACCAACATCCGGCCGCAACCCCTTTTTTCTCCACGGCGGTCCAAAACGGAAGCGATCCATAGAGAACCATCTTCTCAACAGAAGTTGGAATAACGACCGAATAAGAACTCTAAGGATTCCATCCCGAAAGCAGTAGATCCAGAGCGCGGGCAATCTACAAAATTAAAATCGAGTTGGAAAACGAAGGGCATCAATTTCGAGCAAGACGTTCCGGAGAGCAAAACCGGTTCATAATAAACGGCGATGACTTGGTTATATTGGTATCGTTCTAATTAGCAACCAAGGAGAACCTTATGCGAGCACTTATCACCGGAGCCGGTGGTTTCATCGGCAGCTTTCTTATCCAGGAACTCGTTAAAAAAGGGTACCTCGTTCGCGCTCTGTTCCTGCCCGGCGAAGATGCGACAAAGAGCGAGGCGCTGGGGGTCGAGGTCGCGCGCGGGGACATCACGTCGCCGGAAACCCTATCGGGCATCGCGGCGGATGTGGACGTGGTTTACCACCTGGCCGGTCGCGTGCTGGATTGGGGACCTGACAGACTCTTTTTCGAAACCATAGTCGACGGCACGCGGCATCTGCTCGAAGCGTGTCGATCAACCCCGATTCGGCGCTTCATCTATTTCTCCTCTGTCGCCGCCCTCGGCTATAGCCGCGACCAGGTCGGTCTCGACGAAGAGGCCGAGCGCGTTCGAAGCGGTATTCCCTATTGCGATGCGAAAATCGAGGCCGAGGACCTGGTGGCGGAGTTCTGTCAAACCAATCAAATACCTTACACCATTGTCCGTCCGGCCAACGTCATCGGCCCCGGAAGCGTCTGGGTAAAAGACTTATTGGATACCTATTATCGCGGGCCGCTGCCGCTCATCGCCGGAGGGACAAAGCCGGGTGCTTTCGTCTTTGTCCGCAACCTGGTCGACGGTGTGCTGCTGGCCGCGGAATCGGAAAAGGCGGTGAACCGGATTTATCATTTCCGGGATGACACCGGTTTGACCTGGGGAGAGTTTTTTACGAGCGTCGGTTCCTGGATAGACAAGAAACCATCGGGCAATATCCCCTATGCCCTGGCGAGGCGCCTCGGGGCGTTTTTTGAGGCCGTGTACTCCCCCACATCGCTTCGCCCGCCGTTAAGCAGACTAGCCGCGGGCGCCATGGGTCGCGACAACGACGTGGATGTTTCCAGAGCCCGCGCGGAGCTCGGGTGGGTTTCCCGGACAGGGCCTGCCGAGGGCATGAAGGAGATCGAAGAGTGGGTAAAGCAAGAGTATCGCCCTCCAGGCCGCACAATCGACAGATGTTTTCAGAACCGTCTGGTTTTCGTTACAGGAGGTTCCAGCGGCATCGGACTGGAAACCGCTCGACTGCTCGCGGCCAAGGGCGCCCATATCGTGCTTTTGGCGCGGGATCTGAAAAAGCTCGCCGCTGCCCGCGAAGAAATCGAATCCTCCCGCCGCGCTCCCCATCAACGCGTCGCCACGATCTCTGTCGATGTCACCGATATGGCGGAGCTACAGGCTAAGCTCGACAAAGCCGTGGTGGAGCTCGGCCCGCCGGATATTCTGATCAATAGCGCCGGCGTACCGAGAGGCGACTATTTCGAAAGGATTTCCCTCGAACAATTCGATCGCGTCATCAAAACCAATCTCTACGGCGTGCGCAATACGACCGCCGCGTTGTTGCCCAGAATGAAAGCCCGGGGAGGACAAATCGTGATCATCTCCTCAGCGGCCGGCTTGGTTGGCGTGTACGGCTACAGCGCGTATTGCTCCTCTCAATTCGCGGTCGTCGGTCTGGCGGAATGCCTGCGGAGCGAGCTCAAACGCCACGGTATTTCCGTCACTCTGGTCTGCCCGCCCGAAGTCAATACCCCCGTGTTGACGGAAAAGGCCGAAACCCTTCCGCCGGAAGCCAGAGCGGTGAAAGGGTTGGCCGGCACGCTAACCCCCGAGTATACAGCCATTAAAACCGTCGAGGCCGTTCAAAAAAAGCGCTTTTTGACCATACCGGGAAGGGTCTTTCCGTTACAGTATTTCGCTCACTCCCTCAGCGTGGGGACAACAACCCGTTTTATCTCTGACGCTGTCATCCGCCGGGTATTGCGCCGAAAGTCGCCCGGCGGGTAGCTAAGGGCTCGCGCAAAAATAATTTCACATTTTTAGCGCCCAGCTCGGGGTCAAATGTTTTATCGACGACTGAGCGGAATCGCGGCAATAGCAGCGCTCTGATGATTCATCACATATCATTCGTTTTTCTTCGTTTCGTGAGGGAACTGACGGGCGCTGGGGTGGAGGGTCCGTGCGACTACAAGAATTGCAGCTACGCTTCCTCGCAACTCGGCCCATCCTGAAAAGGATCCGCTACCGAACGGCTTGGCCCATGCCGGAGCACGGACCCTCCACCCCGGCGCCCGTCAGACGCCTGCAATTTTCGATCGAGATGTGTAGAATCATCAGAGCAGCGCTACTTCGAGGATTTTTCCGAGGATAGAGGCCGCGAGCGCACCCGTCCACGCCTTCGCAACCGGATCGTTTATTTTTCGGATAGTCCTAGTCCGTCGAAATGGTAACCGCTTCTCCTTTTTCGCCATGGAAAAGAGAGGCCACGCAGACCAAGGCGGCGATTAGAATCGCTAAGCAGATCATCCAGAATGGCCGAAAACCGCTCGCTCCACTCGGCGATGCGGCGTGTTGGTAAACCAGGCCGGCCAGCAGATTGCCGACGAGCGTTCCCACGCCGGACGAAATAACCGTAAAAAGCTGATGAACACCCGCGCGATTCGACGGCTTCACAAAAGCGTCCAAACAGACCAACGCCGTGGAAAAGAAAAACGCGTAGGTCAATCCGTGGAATACGATACCGGCGATAATGAGCTCAGGCCGATTCGACGAAAAGGTAAATAAGAGATACCGGCAGCCGTTGCAGAGCAGACCGAGAACCAGTACCTTCTTGGCGCCGAACCTCGCGAGGATCCGGCCGAGGTAAGCCATGGCGGGGATTTCCAGTATTTGGCCGAGCGAGAGAACCGGTAAAATTCGCGACTCGTCAAAGCCCGATTGTTTTAGAAAGATCGCGGCACCGTAGTAATAGAACCTATCGGTCAGAATGCAGAGGAATACCGCCGCTGTCAGAGCTAGGATCTCGGGCTTAAAAACGACGCTGAACGCGTCGCGCGGGATAAAGCCCGGGCGTTCTTTATTTCTATATATATTCCCTCGAGGAAGGAAAAACCCGAATACGCCCATGGAGGCGTAAACCACGGCCGACAACACCAGCGCGTCCCCAAGTCGTTCCGCACGCAAAACGCCGCGTCCCGCTCTCAACCAAAACCACGAGAACAACCAAGCTACCGCTATCCATCCGAGCGTCCCGAAAACCCGTATACGGCCGTAATCTCCGCCTCGTCGCTCGATATGATGAAATATCACCGCGTTATTCAGGCTCATGACCGGTCCGAACATCAAGCTGTAGCCGGCGAATAGCAACGTGACCGACGCGATCGAATCCGCGTTCGACAACAAAAACATGAATAGAGCTGATCCGAGCAGGCAGAAACCGAGTAGACGTTCCGCGGAAACAAAGCGGTCCGCGACTACCGAGCCGATCGCGGGAGCGACAAAAACGCCCAGCGCCGCGAGCGAAAGGATCGCGCCCGCGAGCGAGCCGGAAAAGCGCAGACCGCGCGTGAGATAGAGGCCCATGATGGGCACAACCGCGCCCGCTCCAAAAAAAATAAAAAAGGTTAAAACCGATAGCCTAAATAGCGCGGTTCGCGAACGCCGCGTCCGTTGTGTCGCGTTCATAAAACCCGCAGCGAGTTTTCCATAAATTTAGAAAGCTGCAACGGTGGTCGTGCTATCCTTGCGCCCTTATTTCATCGCTTTTTTCGCGTTTCCGCTCGACGTTTTATGCAACGTTGAGGTTATGGAACTCTTACGACCTCGAAAATCATCGGAAAATATTTTTCCTCGACGTTTAACTCTTTGAGTTGTGACGAAAAGAACGATAGGCCGAGGGTCAGGAAACCGTCTTCTATTTTGTAAAACGCAGGAATAATATAAGGATAAGGTAGTGTCCGCTCAGGATCGAACAATTCGATGTTTATATGCTGAGGCGTTTGATCGGTATTCAATGAATAGCCGAACTTAATTAGTATTCCCACAACGGAAACATCGATCCAGGTATCGGTGAACTCGATGGTCGCCGGCGTCACACCATTAAGCGCGCCGTCCGATCCATAAAACATCAGTTCTCCTTCCCAGGTTCCTTCTAGCGTAAACTCTTCCACCCCGTTATAAAGAGAGTCGCCCGCATCCATAGCGTCGCTTGTGTCAAAAAAGTCAAAAGAGTTAAAAGCGTCAAGAGCGTCGCCGTCGTCAACAAACCGGTCTCCACTATCCACTAAAGAAACGTTACCGTCGGAATCTCTCGCGTTTTGCATACTATAGCTACTATAACAGCTGGTAAATAATGCCAGCGAGCCGACAAGGACCTGATTATATATCGTAAAGAGCACGCTTCGCTTCATCTTTCGATTTTGAAGACGCATATTCGATTATGCTATCAAGCTCTTTTTTTCAGTGCAAGCCGACCGAACGGTACGCGTATAGATATGTATCCGGGAAATCGAAACGCCGAAACGGTTGCCGAAATACAAACATGATTTAAAGACCGCGGTCGGCATTCGCCGCTCGAGTACGCCTCGTCTGCTGCTTGATCACCGTGAATCGATGACGCAAAACCGGATGTTAAAAAGAATTTTTTACGACATCGGAAGATCGAAACGAGGCTCTTGAGACGCGTGAGGACTACGTCGAGCACTGTCGTAGAGGCTTGACACGGATTCGGGAAGCGTCAATGATTTTAACAGTTACAAGGTTTACCTTAACGTTGCAAAAAACGTCGAACGGAAACGCGAAAAAAGCGATTTACCGTTCTGATGTCCGATTTGCTATAGTTTATAGTTACTTGTAGACAGCGCCATGTGCGAACTATTGTCTGCTCTGATTTTTGGAGGACCGGAATGACGATACGGCTTGTAGTTGCGATACCCGTTGGCATCACATTGTTCGCGTTGGGCTGCGGAAATAACAACTCCGCTCGCGGTAGCAACGCGGATGGCGACACCTACCGCGAGCTGGACGGCGGCCGAGCCGGCGGCCAAGCACAAAACGTCGGCGGAGAAAACGGGCGAGTAAATGACCGCGACAGCGCTAGAGAAAAAAACGCGGCCTCGGGAGGCGAGTCCGGCGATAGTGCTACTCGAGACGCAGACACGGGGGGCACCGCGAATTCCGCTGCGGACTCCAATAGCGACTCGCGGGTCGTCGGCCGCGTAGACTATACGCTGCCCCCACCTAGTCAATGTCACAACCAGGACTTCGTCGATTACCAGGAGGGCTGCATATACCAAGACGAGAACAGTGTATGCGGTGGGGTCTGCACAACGGTCAACGCGTGTATGGAAGACCAAAACAGCAAGGGAAACGCCGCCAATGCCGACACGGTTTTTATTTGTCCCCGGTTCATGCTCTTTAGCCCGGAGATGACGCAAGCGGCTGTCGACGACGGTAATGAAGCATTCAACTACACGGTCGTCGGCCACGACGCGGATCAGGGATCCATCGACGGAAGCGATACCAGCACTTGTTGTCAGTGTTACCAGCTCATCTATGCAAACCCGAGCCCTTACAATGACAGACAGGTGCTCAAAAACCCCGATGACCAGAACAACGCCGAGTCCGCGGTCCCCATCCCCAAACCGCTCATCGTCCAGAGTTTCAATACCGCGGCCACCAGAACCACTTTTGACGTATATCTTGGGGGCGGCGGTTTTGGCGCGCACAACGGTTGCGGACCAGGGCTGAGCCAAACCTCCACCTCCGGGGAATACCTGTACCAAGCATACCCGGAAGAAGGCGGATGGTCCGGGGGAATCAAACCAGTGACGCATTGGCAGGAGTGCAAAACCAACATCAACTGGGTCACCGAGGAGACACTGTCTTCAAACGCCTGCCAAGCTCGAGTAAAAGAGACCTGCAATAAAATCGTTCACGCCGATCCGCGAATTACCGATTCCGCGAGAAATTCCTGCATCCAAGCCAACCAGCCCGAATCACTCTACCATTTAAACTGGTCCGTATATGTTAGAAAAGTCGAGTGCCCCGAGCACCTCACCCAGGTCACTGGATGCCGGCTCGCTCCACAGGGACTGCCTGAAGTCGACGACAGCATCACCACCGCGCGGCAGGCCGCCGCTGACCCCTCTTTCTGGGCCAAGAGCTCCGAGGGTCGCATGTATGAAACCACGACCATGGAAGACTGCTGCCGCCCATCCTGCGCTTCTGTCGACTGGATCGCCGCCAAAGGACTCAAGCCCGACGCTCAATACAACGCCTTCTATTCCTGCGATATCAACGGAGTGCCTTTTACGGAATCCCTCTCTCATTGAACGCGCGCGACTCGCTTGAACCCGGCTCGAACAGTCTCCGGCAACGTTAAGGTCTATTTGACAAGATCGGGGTAGAGTCTTCTCATACATTCAGGACAGATCCCGTGGGTGAACTCGGCCTCGGAATGATCCCGAATATAGGATTCAATCTGATTCCAGTAGCCCTTGTCATCCCGTATCCTTTTGCAGGAAGCGCAGATCGGGAAGATTCCCCTCAAGGATTTCACCTCGGCAAGGGTTTTCCGGAGTTGAAGAATCAATCTATCGCGTTCCTCTTGCGCCAACTTGCGCTCCGTGATGTTCCGGTCTACGCCCCGGTAGCCTTGAAACGCCCCTCCGCTGTCGAAGACGGGGACTGCATTCGTTTCGAGGGTAACCAGACTACCATCCTTCCGCTGATTTACATTTTCCAGACCGCTGAACGACTCTTGTCGAGCGATGAGTTCAGTAAAAACGGAGGCAACACGCTGTCTCTCGTCCAGCGGCATGAAATCAAAGGGGGTTTTTCCGATAACCTCTTCCGGTTCATATCCAAGCAGATGGCGAATACGTGGACTTGCATACGTGTAGACAGCATCCTTGTTAACCTCCCAAATCCAGTCGCTGGTAGTCTCGACCAGATTGCGAAGACGAAGCTCACTCTCTTGCAACATCTTTTCATCCCGCTTGCGCTCGACGGCCTTCCCGAGTCGACTGGCAAGCAGATCCAGCAGCGTTCGTTCTTCCTTGAGAAAGGGGCCCGCACCTCGTTCCGGCCTTTCTTCTAGGTAACTAACTTCCAGGCTGCCCTCTCGCTTTCCAAACACCCAAATGGGGCTCTCCTGCCTCCACGGAGTCTGCATATAGCGAGCCGTCTTGAAAATCTGATCTTCGATAATAAGACGGGCGCAGGTTATTTCAGGATACTGCCAACCTTGCGGGATGAGGTCTACTAACTGTCGTGCCTCCTGACATTTTGCCGCAAACAGGCCCGAAAAAACCGCAAGGGGTTTATGTGGATAAACGGGACTATCGGGTGCCTA
>JAFGIB010000233.1 GCA_016929805.1 Deltaproteobacteria bacterium
CCTGACGAGCCGGCGCGAGGACGAAAGCCGGTTTTACGGGATGAATTGGCCGCCGTCGTAGTCAAACAGCAGTACCCCCCTGAACGGCTACGTTTCGCGCGCTGGCCGTGGTTCCTTTTACGCCCCACGCGTTATTTATGGTTCTTTACGGTAGACCTTAACGTTGCGAAAAATCCGTCGGCGTAAAGCGCTTCGCTCGCGAAAAATAGCGCGAACGCAGGGCGTGCTCGCCTTTTTTTTACCTCACTTAGGGCGCACTAAGCTGTGGTTCGTAAAAAGTTCCGTGCGCCCTTGTTTCATCGCTTTTTACGCGTTTCCGCTCGACGTTTTTCGCAACGTTAAGGTACACCTTAGTGAAGCCCGGAAAGATGAACACAGGCTAACTTTGCGTTTTTTAGGCGCGTGAAACGGCTTGCGCTGACAAAATTTTTGTAGCATTCGGGTAAAACCCCCGCCTTTTAGAGCGTAACCATTTTTACTTGTTACTATCGTTGGGCTATACATTATGAATAGGTATCCACTCTTTTTTTCCGGAATTCGCCTAAGAGCGTGTTTATTAAGGTCCGACCGAGTATTTCGGAGCGCGACGGTGCAAGATGCAAGGAGCCGCGACGAAGTAGTAGCAGCGCTATTTCGAAAAGCGAGCGACGCCGCAGATTGGGCCGTCCCGCCCGAAAGACGAGCGGAGGAACTTATTAAACACGCTCTAAATACGGCGGTGCCCCATTCACTCGTTCGATCGAGCACACCGGCAGGGCCCGCGAACAACGTGCTCGCGGGAAGAAACGATCCGGTGCGAGAAGGTGTCGTCGCCGGAACCGCGCAGAGCGAAGCAGACGATATCCCGCCAAGATTCACGCTTCAAGCGGCAGTTCCCACGGTCCGACCGACACCCGTACAACCGGTACGAAAGGATAAATCGGCCGCTTTCGTAACGAAAGATCGATACCCCCGTAAATGGTTACTCTTTTTTTTCTCTCTATTATGCCTACATTTGTCCTTTACCGCCGCGGCAAATGCTCAAACATACGGCGAAACCTCGGTTCGCGAGTGGGAAGAAAAACAGAGAAAAAAAGCCGAAAAGGAGGAGCTTGACGAAATCGAGCGGCTCAGTCCGGAGGTAGAAAAACTAGCAATCGAAGGCGTGTTAGAAGAAGTTGAAAGCATGGTCGAAACCCTGCGCTATTCTCGCGTTTTGGGAGAGGAGGCAAAAAAAGCATGGATCGATAGGCTTACCGCTCGAAAGGTGACCGTTCTAAGCGCTAAGGCCAACGCGCAATTAAATAAAGGCGAAATCGAACGAGCGAGAGCGACAATCCAAAAGGCGGAAACCGACTTTCACGCTCTGGGTGAGGACCAAAAGAGAGAGTTCGGTACCGCGAGCGCGTCGCTGGCAGAATCGCAGTATCGATACTTCATAGCAGTGTCGAATGAAATAAAAAAAAACCTAAGGAGGAAAAATTTCCAACAAGCGGAGCGGATGTATCACAAGACTTTACTAATTTTCGATGCGACGAGTTTTGCTGACCGCATACGAGCCGAGCACGCCCAAAAGGCCTTGGCGGCAGTAGGAAACAAGCTAAGAAATGCGCAGATCAAGCAAACCTTGCTAAAGGCGAAACGCGCTGAAAGCAAAGGCGATATCCGCATCGCGCGTCTGCTCTACGAAACGGCTGCCCGCGACGGTCGATCCCCGGAGGCCGCGCGGAACTTGAAGCGCCTAGAAGAGATGCGCTTAAACCCCGGGCTAAACCTCGGTTTATCGATTGTCGTGCCAGGACTCGGCCAACTCAACTCCCGCCGGATTTTGCCGGCAGCGGGATTCTTTTTTGGAACGGCTTTAGCGCTGGGGGGTGGAATGGTTCTCGCGATTTCCGCGGAGAATCGCTATGACCAATATCAAGCCGCTACGAATCCGGAAAAAGCGGCGTCTCTATATGACGGAATTAATACCAGGTGGAACATGGGGTTGGTATTGTTCGGCACAGCGGCCGCGCTTTACATCTGGAATCTCATCGACGTATACGTAAGTTCAGTCAACTATAATCGCGAAAATTTTTGAGTTAGTCGTGGTACGGGGACGTATATGAAACCTAATCTTCGAATCGGTTTGTTTTATCTTACTGCCATTTTATCTTTGGCTAACTGCGATAGATTTCCGCGTGACAATCCAATCGACCCCGCGAATACGAACGAAGAGAAGCCCGAAATCGCATTAGTCGAACAACCTACGATTGACGATGCTCTCGAGTATGACGGTTGGAATAACCGTAACGGCATGGCTGAACCCGGAGAAACCGTTCGTTTCATGGTTGAACTGATGAATCGAGGAGGCAAAACCGCAACCGGAGTCAGCGCCAGCATTTCCTCGGCGTCTGATTGCGTCTTTTCAGCGGCGGTCCGCGGCACGATTGGCAATCGCGCGCCGTACGGCGATATTGAGCCGGGCGAGATCAGCCCCTTGCCGGATGTAGCGAGTTCGTTTTACTACGAGGTCGTTCTTTCCACAGACGAATGTGTGGGAGTAGATACTGTCCGACTGTCGCTCAACGCTCGGGATTCAACCGCTAAGAGTTGGGAAATCCCGTTAGAGCTCGAAATAGAAAGAGGTGACGCGGATTTCGAAATCGCACAAGATGGGATTCGGATCGAAGATGACCTCGCCCTTTCAGCTTGTAACAATAATAATCGGCGGATCGAAAGAGGAGAAAAAATTCATCTGGTTATTCCTATTCGAAATACCGCAGTCAACAGTTACGCGAGGAACGTCAGCGCACGGCTAACTTCTTCCGCTTCCGAATGCATCCGTTTTCCGGAAGGAGACGAGGATCAGAGTAAAAGGCTGGCCTACGGCGATATCGCTCCGGGGGCGTTGAGCCGGGCGACCGATCAACCGGACTACTTCGTGGTTGAAACGCTTAAGGACACGTGTCCGGTCGAAGGTCAGCAGCAACTCTCGATGCTGATCGAGGACGTTTCAGACCGATCTCGGGAGTTACCGTTTGGAATGACTTTTTTTCGGTCCGATGTCAATATTGCGTATTATAGCCATTCAATTGATGACAGCCCGGTTTACCTCGAGAGCAACGACGACGACGGCGAGGCTGATCCCGGGGAAGTGGTTCGTTTCGCCGTGGTATTGGTGAACAATGGACGAACGTTAGCGCGCTCGGTCGATTTGGTTGTTGACAATGAACAAGACCTACCGAGTTGTATTTCGCGCTTGAGTATTCGGGGAGCGGATCTCGAATCGCTATCCTACGGCGATATAGAGCCCGACACGCGATCCGTATCCCAGGCCGATGGGGGCTATTTGGAGGTTGTTTTATCGCAAGAACAATGCAGCGGCGAATACGGGGAAGAAATAGTACTTAGAGCAATGGATGGCTGCCGTAGCGAGTGGGAGATACGAGTGCCACTAACGACGTATCTGAGCGCGTCATAGAGCGTGTTTATAGGTCCAACCGGGTATTTCGGAGCGCGATGGTCCGAGATACGAGGAGCGCCCGCGATGCAATAGCAGCGCTTTTTCGAGTAAGAGCGACACCGCAGATTGCGCCGTCCCACCCGAAAGATGAGGAAAAAACCTTCATTAACACGCTCTTAGGTTCCTCGATATCGCGTGATATATGGCTCAATTCTTACCTTGCCAGCCGTCTGCTCAGTCATCATCGTAAGGCGGCTTAGCTTGAAATAGCCTCGATAAGTGTGCTATCTAGTCATTTAGTCGTATCGTTCGCGGAAATCGGCCTCTGTCGGAGCACGAATATCCGTACAAGCTCTTTATTAAGTTTACATCTTACTTTTCGAGCCCGGTGCCCGCCGAAATTATTTTTAAGTCGTTTGCCGTGAAATTCGTTAGAGCAAATCAGATATTAATTGCGAGTTTTTCCGCATTGTGTATCTCGGTTCCGCAAGCTCGATCGGATTCATCGGGAAGCGGAGCAGGAGCAGTAGCCGGCATAAAATACGCGTCCAGACAATCGACCCTCAATACTCCTCCTCCAACAGAATGGTTACGCTCAAACGGGCGCGAGTGCTATCGAAAGGGTCGTTATCGTAACTTTTGTCAAGGGCCGCGGCGTGTTCCTCGACCTCACGGACCGGAATCAGTGCTCGCGCATCAACTGGGGCTCGGCGATTTTAAGACCGTCAATCGCCTGATGCTGGATTCTCCAAAACCGGAATGGGTGACCTCCGCTGGTTCTCCCTCGGGTAATCAAAAGCTTCTATGGCCGGTACCGGAAGGGAAGTTGTGGCGCGGGTTTAACCAAGCGCGGCGCGGCGCCAAACATAGACGAAAACACGATGGAATCGATATCGGCGCGCCGGATGGGACGTTGTTTCGAGCGGTGGAAAACGGCCTGGTGGCCTATTCCGATAATGGGGTTCGCGGATATGGTAATTTACTCGTCGTAATTCATCCCAATGCCTCGGTGACTTTCTACGCGCATACGAAAGCGCTTTACCTTTTCCCGGGACAGACGGTCAAACGAGGCCAGGTTCTCGGTGAAGTAGGCCATACAGGCATCGCGCGCGGCTCGCACCTTCATTTCGAATATCGCGTTCGGGGCAGACCGCGAGACCCAATTAAACTTTTTGATCAAGTTATACTGCCGAACTATCGACACGCCGGAACTATTGCGCGCTAGACGTTCCCGCTGTCGTATTGGAAATGGACCAAATCTCGCCGAGCGCCAGCCCCGAGGCATGGCTTTAGCAGAACCGTTGTCTCAACCTTAACGTTAAAAAAGACTCCGTCGGCGTAAACCGCCGTCGCTTTAAAAAATAGCGCAAACTAAGGGCGTGCTCACGTTTTTTGCAACGTTAAGGTCAATTCAGCGTGCGAACCGCATTTCGCGTAACGCCATTTAACTCTTCTTATCGAGAATTTCCGCGTCTTCGGTTTCGGTATCTTTCTCAAGGGAATCTACTCGAGATTTCTCGGGCAGCTTCTTTTCTTCAGGCGTCACGTCAATATCGTCTTCTCCCTCGACGCTACGTCTGAAGTTCTTTATCGCTTTTCCTATACCGGACGCGAGTTCCGGCAACCGTTTGGCTCCAAACAGTAAAACCACAAGAGCCAAGATGACGAGAAGTTCTCCCATTCCAAAGCGGCCCATCACACATACTCCCTTCGTGAAATGCGTTACGCTATTCTAGTAGCATTCAAACGATTTTCTAGCCCACACCGACTACGCTCAATGCGAGTTGATGCTAAATCCTATTCGTTAACCCGTTTTCGTTTACCCTAACGTTGCAAAAAACGTCGAGCGGAAACGCGAAAAAAGCGATGAAATAAGGGCGCGCGGAACTTTTTTAGACCGCAGCTTAGTGCACCCTAAGTAAGGTCCAAAAAAAGTGAGCACGCCTTTAGTTCGCGCTATTTTTCGCGAGCGAAGCGCTTTACGCCGACGGATTTTTTGCAACGTTAA
>JAFGIB010000234.1 GCA_016929805.1 Deltaproteobacteria bacterium
AGTATATCTTCATCACGTACCGCGGCCATTCTCTAAGACCGCAATACGCTTGGTCCGTATGAACCATCCCGCCCGTTTCCGGTTTGCACCAACTCGCCGGGGGTTCTGATCGAATTAGCATTTTGAATCCTCCCGCCCGTTTCCGTTTTGCCGAGACTCGCCGGGGGGGTTGATTGGTGTATAAGGAGAAACAGATGCGGATGCTTTGCGAACGCCTTGGGAATTTTAGGATTTATTAGTCCTCGAGAGGTTTCGTGAATCAACGGTTATCTAGTGACGATGTGATGCGGGAATGAAAGGGGTGGTGATCAGCGCTAAGGAACTAGATACGTAAGATTCACTCGGTTAAGCAAGATCGACGCTCGACCGGAGAAGTTCTGTATCTCCATGCTTTGCAACCAGTTTGCGAAAATTACGTCGGTTGCGTGCAATGTTCTCGTAACGTCCAAAACTTCGACACGCTCGGACGTTGCGCTCCAGTGCTATATAAACCGCACAAGCGATCTTTGACTAGCGGCTAACGTAGCTTGCTGTGGACCGAAGCCGCTGTCGGCGTAGAGTTTTTTAGAAAAGCGCCATTTTTCGCTGCTTTTTTATCTATACCTCGAAATATGGGGTGAACGCCAGGCCACCTTTCGTTTCGTTCTGTTTTCAGACATATTCGTTATTACCATGAACATTAGATTTCTAATAGACAGTATTATGCGGCAGACCACCGTGCTGATCGCCCAGCTTTCGACTTCCGCGGGTGTGCGCGCTCCCTTGGCGCACATCGCCGACGACGTATTTCTATCGTTGTCGCGAGAAATCGAAGCCCAAGGTGTCGGGCGCAAGGTCGCCGCCGACATGTTCGGCTTGGCGCTTCGCGGTTATCAAAAGAAGACGCAGCGATTGGCAGCGAGTCGAACGTGCCAAGGAAAGACCTTGTTCGAGGCGGTGCTCGAATTCATCGAACGCGAGGGCGGAACGAACCGCAAGACGTTACTTTACCGTTTTCGTCACGACGGCGAGAGAGAAACGATTGGTATTCTGACAGATTTAATTCAAACCGGTTTGGTATATTCGACGGGTAAAGGGGTAGACACGCTCTATGGGATTACGTCGGAAACCGAACGACGACGCCTCACTCGAGAGAGTGACTCTACCGCGCTTTGCGACATGATTCTCGGAGAAGTATATCGAACGCCGGGTGTTTCAGTCGATCAGTTGCTCAAACGTCTGCGCATATCGCGAGAACAACTGGAGCGATCCCTTAGTGAACTCGAAAGAGATGGTCGAATTACGCGCGATGACGTAAAGGGGCTGCGTGCGAGCACGTTTCAAATTCCGATTGATGCAGAGCACGGTTGGGAGAGCGCTGTGTTTGATCACTTTCAAGCCATGGCTACGGGCATCGCCAATAAACTACTTTTACGAGCCGGGGGGCATCGCGCATCCGAGTTCGTGGGAGGAACCACGCTGCGTTTCGAGCTTTCGACAAAGCATCCGTATAAAGAAGACGTGCTGCAATTGCTTTGGCGTTTTCGAAAGCAGACAGACGATCTCTGGAGGCGTGTTGGCGAGTATAACGACACACACACTCTGCCAGACGAAGAGCGCTTTAATGTTTCCTTTTACTTCGGTCAAAATTTGGACGATCCGGACCGAGCTTTTGGTGTTGAAAACGAAGTGGTAAACGCGAATGATAAAACAAAGAATAAAATGATGGAGTTTGATGATGAATCTTAGACTATTACTATTAGCTTTTGTATTGATTCACGGTATTTGTTTCTGTGCTGAGAGCACCCCGATCGGCAATGGGGGAAAAACCAATTGGCTTAAGCACTGCGAAGACGATGACGCGTGTGGCGAGGGGATATGCGTCAGCGGAGCGTGCGTTATCGAGTGTCGTGAAAGCGACGATTGCAGAGAACTAGATAAGGAAGCCGAATGTGGTTCGGAAATAGCTCTCGAAGCGCAAGAAGACGACGTATGTATAAGCCCCGGCCCCGCCAAACGTTTTTGTTTACCCTCCTGCGAGCGCGACGACGATTGTCAGGATGTCGGCGAAGATTATCAATGCCAAGATGGATTGTGTCGACCCGCTCAGAGTTGCTATGACCCATGTGCCGATAAGGTTTGCGGCGATACCTGTTTTCGTTGCGCTCCGGACGATGACAATTGCGAGGAAACAGAAGAACCCAAGTATTGTGATAACACTGGCGTGTGTCAGGATGGACCGGTTAGTTGTGACGAATCGTTGGATTGCGAAGCCATGGACGCGCGCTCTTCCGGCAATCTATGCGAACGGTTAGAGGGCTACGCGTGGGATGGGTCGGATTGTAACAGCGTCAACTGTGGTTGCGTCGGGAACGACTGCGACTCATTGTATCCAGATCGGGTGACTTGTCTCGCACAATACAACCCTTGTAACAACTCGGGTGCGCTGGCTTTTTGTACGGACGATAGCGATTGCGCGCAGAACCAGAGTTGTTTGGCGAATACCTGCACGACAGACTGCAATTCAAGCGACGCCTGCGATTCGAATAGCCGCTGTTATGTCGAGGAGAGCTCGAGTTGTTTACTAGCCGTCGTAGATCCGAGTGCACCTAATGAGGGCGGGCAGTGTTTGCCCCGTTGTTCGACAGATTGGGACTGTCGAGATTTCGCTCCGGGGCTGTTTTGCTGGGGGCAGAGCTGTGTCCGTTCGCTACCTCTTTGTGAATTACAATGTCCTAAAATAGCGGATGCGTGTCCTGACGGTTGCGACGCGATTCGGGGACGCGCGTACTATCCGGGGTATCGGTGTACGGCAGCGGAGTTCACCGTTTTAGGATGCGTTCCGGAAGGACGTGCCTCGACCACCGATTCCCGGTGCGTTCGGTCTCCTGACGGCGAGTTATATGCGATGTCTGGAACCTATGCGGCTCATATGTCGCGCTACGGCGAATATCAGGAGTGTTCACCCCAGGAATACGATTACGTGATGGAATCATCTGTTGTTTGCCCAGAAGATATTACCGCGAACCTGCAATCAGAAGCACGGTTTTGGGACGCTGTCGCGATCTGCGCCGATTGGGTCGAGGGTTACGATACAATACAGGAGATGGTCGAAGGCGCAGACGCCGTCGCCGTAGGGCGAATCGTCGGAGTTGTCGCTGGTAATATGAGTTCCGAACCCAACGTACCAGAAAATTTCTACGCAGAAGTCTACCTACAGGTCGAGGTCGAGCAAACGCTTCGCGGAACTATTGAAGATACGTTTGTGTTGAGCCTCACGCTGCCCTCAGCGGCGGATCTGAGCGACGTCGATCAATCGATAGTTACAATGCAGGAGGCGCTGCCCCAAGATCCCGTCCTGTTTTTAGTCCAACTTCGAGAAGATATCGATAACCTATATGGTATAGTGAATAGCTACGGTCTGTGGGCGCGTACGATTGACAGTCCACTCGACAGTCCCATCGAAGCGTGTGGAACCGATCCCGGATTTAGAGGGCAGTTACTGGGCGACGTTAGCACTTTGGACGAACTGATCGCAGCGCTATAGCCGAAAAAATTTATCTCCCAGCGAACGAAAGATCTTAGTTACTATAAACCATCGTACTGTGTCTAGCGAAAACCTCGTATTCGTTGAAATCATTGACGATTCTCGAATCCGGGTCAAATTACTAGACGACGCTTGATGTACTCACGACGCTTCTGAAAAGTTTTTTCTCTGCGTTCCGCGCTCGTAAAAGTCTGGTCGCAGAAAATTTGTCATTGCACCATCAACTTATCGTCATCCAAGGGCAGGTAAAGCTTAACTCATCCCGCCCGTTTCCGGTATGCCCCGACTCGCCGGGCGGTTTGATTGGAATACTTGCCGAAATAAACACAGGCGCTTTTGGCACCTTGAACCCTCCCGCCCGTTTCCGGTTTGCAACGACTGTGCGCCACGAAGGCGCAGAAAAGGAGGCCGACATGGTCACTTAGCTGCAGCTATGCTGCACAAGAGATGAGGGTAGGGCCCCTCGAAGCCGCTATGCAGGTGGAGGCTTCAAACCGCCTTATGCTGCTGTGGTCAAAAGCCATGGTGGTGAGCGATAAGGAAAAGGCGAAGCAAGACTTCGTCAGGTA